>JAGCPK010000113.1 GCA_017965725.1 Prevotella sp. | reverse complement strand
GCCATAAATGATACTTGTTTATTTAGTTATTGATTAATATCCAAAAACTTCCTTTGTCGTCAGTCTCTTGATTGGGCCAATCTTCTCCAGAGATTTCATGTCGAGTTCCTTCTCATCGCCAAGAATGAGATAGCGATAGGGCTTGTTGGCAATCCGATCCTTGGCGAAATCCACCACATTCTGCAATGTGATCTGGGGTAGTTGCTCGTAGATCTTCTTATCCAGATCGTAGTCGATACCCAATTTCTTTGCATCCAGATAACTCCAGATGATACCCATCTTGTTAGTGCGTTCGCTTGCCAGTTGTTTGGTCAACGCATCCTTTGCAATTTGGAAAGCATTCTCGCTGGCAGGCATCTTGTCCATAATCTCGTTGAAGTGGTTCACGCAGTCCATCATCTTATCATTTTGGGTGATGATATGCGTCATAAATGACTCCTTGCGCCCCTTTACTTGTGGACGGTTGTACCTGGCGTATGCATTATATGCCAGACCGCGGGTCTCTCGCATCTCTTGGAACACGATGCCATTCATGCCTCCACCAAAGTACTCGTTAAACAGAGCCCGTACAGCCGACTCGTCAGGATTCCAGTCGAGACCTTCGTTGTGGTACATGCGCATATAGATATTCTTGGCATCGAAAGGTGCAATCCAAATCTCGTTCTGGTCAGCCAACTGATCCAGATAGGGATGGTTCTCTGGCACAGGCTTCAGATCCTTTGTAAACAGTTTGCCCACGGCCTCAGAAACCGCTTTCTCATTCTGCGGACCGTAATAGAGTACTGCATGCTGATACTGGGTCAGACCTTTCAACAGGTCAACAAATACTTGCGGATCAGTTTCCTTCAGTTCTTGTTCCGTCATCATGTCCCGGTAGGCATTGTGTTCGCCCTGGGTGCCATATCTATACAGGAATTCAAAACAATAACGCTGATCCTTCTTGGCATCGTTCCTGCTCTTCAGCATCACACCAACCATCTCGTTATAAGCATCCTTATCCACCTTGATGTTCTGCAACACATCCTGCATCAGTGCCAAGGCAGGCTCCATACTCTCGCTAAGTCCGGAAAGGATGATGTTGATATCCTCGGCACCCACACTGACATTACAGTCACAGGCCAGTTCATAGAACTTCTGGCGCAGTTCTGCAGCAGAGAGTTTGTCGGTACCCAGATATTTGAAATAGTCAGAGGCCACGTCATAACGACAATCGGCACTCTGTCCGAAGTCGTAATGGAACACCAGTTCGAAGAGTCCGTTGGTCTCATTCTTCACGTAGTACATAGGCTGGTCGTAACCCGTCTTGCCCGTTGTCATGTCTTTCTGGAAGTCCACGAACTTAGGCTGGATCGGATCAACCTTCGTCTCTTGTATCTCCTTTACAAAGTCGCTCACCTGGTCACGGTTAGCCTGAATCGGAGTGATGGCAGGCTTGTCAATCTTCTTCTGGGTGGTGTCTATGCCCTGTTTCTTGAATACGGTGACATATCCCTCAGTGAAGAATCGGTTGGCAAAGTCCACCAGTTCCTGCTTGGTAATCTTCGAGATACGGTCAATCTTTCCTACCTCCTGCTGCCATTCCACCTCATTGATGAAAGCATCAACAAACATATCTGCCCTACCATTGTTGTACTCCAGCAGTTCATAGTAATTACGCTTCATGTTGTTGATGATACTGGTCAGCAGGTTATCAGGGAAGTCGCCTTCCTTCAGTTTTTCTATCTCAGCGAGTAGCAGGGTTCTCACCTCCTCCATGGTCTGTCCTTCCTTGGGCGTACCCATTAGCATGAAAGCACCATGGTCGTGCATCAACTCACAGCCACCATTGGCTCTCTGCACCTTCATGGTCTGTACCAAGTCCAGGTCGAAGAGTCCAGCCTTACCGTTGCTCAGCACATTCTCCAGTAACTGTAAGGTGTCTGCCTGCAGGCTGTTTGCCTTCTCAGCACGCCAGCCAATCCACACCTGCTCTGCTTCCTGACCGATCACGGTAGTATCCTTAGGTTGCGTGAGTTCTGGCAGTGGGTCGAATGTAGGCTGGCTAACACCCTCGCCTGGCGTCCAGTCGGCAAAATATTTCTCGATGGTTTCAATGGTCTTGTCCGGATCCAAATCGCCACTCATACAGATGGCCACATTGTTGGGCACGTACCACTTCTTGAAATAGTTCTTGATATTGGTGATCGATGGGTTCTTTAGGTGCTCCTGCGTACCGATGGTCGTCTGTGTGCCATAAGGATGGTTTGGCCATAGCATCTTGCAAATCGTGTAGTACAGTTTACGCATATCATTGGTCAGCCCAATGTTATACTCCTCATACACAGCCTCCAGTTCGGTGTGGAATCCGCGAATCACCATATTCTTGAAGCGGTCGCTCTGGATCCTGGCCCAGTTCTCCACCTCGTTGGCGGGGATATTCTCCGTATAGCAGGTCACATCGTTCGACGTGTAGGCATTCGTTCCCTCCGCACCGATGGCAGCCATCAGTTTGTCGTACTCGTTGGGGATGAAATACTTGGCAGCCTCCTGACTCAGCGAGTCTATTTCGTGGTAAGCCTGTTTGCGCTGCTCTGGATCTGTCAGTTTGCGATAGGCCTCATAGCGTTGCTCTATCTCGTCCAACAGGGGAGCCTCAGCCTCAGGGTTGTTGGTACCAAACTTACTGGTGCCCTTAAACATCAGGTGCTCCAGATAGTGTGCCAGACCGGTGGTCTCTGCGGGGTCGTTCTTCGAACCCGTACGCACCGCGATATATGTCTGAATGCGCGGTTCCTCCTTGTTCACACTCAGATATACCTTCAGTCCATTCTTCAGGGTATAGATACGCGTTTTCGCTAAATCCCCCTCCACGGAATCATACTTGTACTTGCTGCAAGAACTCATTCCGAGTACCAAGCAAACTGCTGCCCAAAATACACGTTTTGTCATATTATCTTTATACTAAATACTAGTTCTCATAATCGATCTCATGATCGAGTTTCGAGAGGAAGTCTTCATAGACCTCCTGCTCAACGTCGCCCATGGCGTACTCCTTTTCCGCATCTTTGCGGATCTCAGCGATCCAGGCGCGACGGGCTTTGACATAATCCTCACGAATGCGCTCACAAGCAGCCTCGTCGAGTTCATCGAGATGATAGTAGTCAAGAATCATCTGATAACTCCATGCCCAACGGTAGTCACTATAATGGCTGTTGATTTCACTGAAGCGGTCAAGTACCTGCTGGATATTATCAATGGTACCGGACTTGATGTCATTGATGAGACACTGTTCCTCACTTTCTGGCAATAGCAGACCGCTAAGGTCTATCCACTTGCCTTTACCTATGCTATTCACGGGCTGTCCAATATAACCCTCTTTCTGAGCACGCTTCAAGACTGCACCCATATAGATACGCAAGGCGATGTCATAATACTTCAGTCCCTTGCGGAGTGAAGAGGCGTTAATCACATACTCATGGAAATTATAGGTTGAGACATTATCGCCAGAAGCCTCGCGTAGGGCCTTCAGAATCTCAATGCCCTGTATGATCTCACCTACTGTGAAAGGTGACAGCCAGTCAAAGTTGATGATACTCTTCTTCGACTGCTTTGAGCGCTTGTCGCGTTTCGGCCATTTCTTGATGTCGCGATACAATCCCACAGTCGTAATATTACGACCAGGTACCAGATAGCAGTCGTCACCGTAAGCCACCAGATAAGAGAAGGGTAGGTTACGGGTATCAGGGTGGTGCATCAGTTTGCCGAAACAAACAGAAAAGGCACCTATTGTGGCAGGCATCAGAATATAGGCTCCTGAGGCGGTCTTAGTGCCTCGTTCAAGGGTGCCATAGTGTAGAGGTCCCATCTTATAGGCATGGTTCGAGAAATTGGTGTTCGAACCGGCGTTATAAAACGAGAATTCACCGCCAATCAGCAATGAACTCTTATGGTGCGAAGCGCTGAAGGGGCCGCAGAAGGCGGCACATGCCTCACCATTGGCCATGAATGAGTTAGCGAAGAATAGACTGGCCTCAGCAGTAAAACCATTGGTAATCTGACAGGCCTCACCTACGAAGCAGTCCTGCATCTTTACAGAGTTGTTGATCGAGCAGCCGTCGCAGATAATCGAGTTCTCACAGATGACACCCGTACCGATGAATACGGGAGCATCCATCGAACTCATGACGGTACACTCAGACAGGCGGGCAGCGCCACTGATCTCACAGTCACCCTTGATGATGGTATTGGTGATATCCTTCGCATTGATAATCTTCACATTATTACCGATATAACCACGATCAGGACGTGATATACGCAGTTCATCTTCAATCATCTGCTGCAGAGTATGGCGCAGTTCTTTGTCTGTGTTGTGTTTCACCATGAACGAAGCCAACTGACTATTTAGTTCGCGGAAGATCGTCACGTTACCGTCTCCCATCTCGTTAAGTACCGAAATCACACTTCCTTCACCATAAGTGGCATCGTCAGTCGTTTCAAGTGTACAAATGTTTGAGATATAGCAGTCGTTGCCGATGGTATAGTTGTTGATGTAGTTTCCTACCTTTTCTATCAGACAGTCATTGCCGACGGTGACATTTCTCAACGTGGCATCGTTGATGCCGGAGTGCTTCACGAAGCCCTTGCTAACCTCTACCATCTTATGGAAGGCTCCAAGACGGATATCGCCATAGAAAATGACACGGTGGAAGTTATAAGGCTTGAACTCTTCTGCCACCATCACTCTCTGCCAGTCTTCTGCCCAGCAGACATTGTTCTCTAATACTTCAATCTCGGTTTGTGTTAAGTTTCTGTAATTACTCATAATCTTGATATAAAAAATCGTTATACGGATATTTCTGAACGTGCAGTTCGCGTACTCTCTTGTACAAGATGTCGCGTAACTCATCGATGTTATCTTTGTTGCGTGCAGAGATGAAGACACACTCCATATAGTGTCCGCTTTCAGCCGAGCGGGCCATCCATGTCTTCTCCAGATCGGCAAGGGTGATGTTCTCCTTGGTCTCAGGCGTCAGATCATCCTCCTCTTTCGGCACCCATGTATAGGCATCTATCTTGTTGAAGACAATCATGGCAGGTGTATCGGCACAGCCGAGTTCCTTCAAGGTGTTCTCAACGACGTGGATCTGCTCTTCGAAGTCGGGGTGGGAGATGTCCACCACATGTACCAGCAGGTCAGCCTCGCGTACCTCGTCGAGAGTCGATTTGAATGACTCCACGAGGTCAGAGGGCAACTTACGGATGAATCCGACGGTGTCAGCCAAAAGGAAAGGCAGGTTGTCGATGGTCATTTTACGTACCGTTGTGTCAAGCGTGGCAAATAGTTTATTTTCTGCGAATACCTCACTCTTGGACAATAGGTTCATAATCGTCGATTTGCCCACATTCGTGTAACCCACGAGAGCCACGCGAATCAGTCGTCCTCGGTGTTTGCGCTGGGTGGTTTTCTGCTTGTCAATCTCTGCTAGGCGCTGTTTCAGCAGGGTAATGCGCTGGAGGATGATACGGCGGTCCATTTCCAACTGTGTCTCACCAGGTCCACGGAGACCAACGGATCCTTTTCCACCGCCTGAACCCGAGCCACCGCCCTGACGTTCCAAATGCGTCCAAAGCCTTTGCAGTCGGGGCAGCATATAACGGTGCTGTGCCAGTTCCACCTGCGTCTTGGCTTCCGCTGTTTGTGCCCGCATGGCGAAGATATCGAGAATCAGAGAGGTACGGTCGAGAATCTTCACTTGCAGCTCCTTTTCAATATTACGTATCTGTTTGGCGGAGAGTTCGTCGTCGAAGATGACCATACCCACAGGCTGTGGGGCCTTCGACTCGTCAAGCAGGCCCTGAGCCCACAATGAGGCATCCTGGCCGTCTACCCATTCGTCGTAGGCATCCTGCTGTTGCTTGATATATGCTTTGATTTCCTGCAATTTTCCACTACCTACATACGTCACCTGACTCGGTCCGCCCACCTTTTGGGTAAAGCGCTTCACAGTGACGGCGCCAGCAGTATCTGCAAGGAATTCCAGTTCATCGAGGTATTCCTTGGTCTTAGCCTCATCTTGTTCTTTTGTGATGAGTCCCACCAGCACGGCAGTTTCAGCCTTGGCTTCCGATATTACAAATTCTTTCATAATCAGGGTACAAAGATAGTTATTTTCTGCCACAGATACTACCGATTAACACAGATTAATAAGTTTTTTTTGAAAAAATATGTGAATTATGGAATCAGAAAAAGTTTTTTTATTAATTTTGCAGCAGATTTTTACGAACCAAAAACAAAATAAAAACAATTATGAGAGTAATTATCCAATCAGATTATCAGAAGATGTCACAGTGGGCAGCAAACCACGTGATCAAGCGTATCAATGAGTTCAAACCAACCCCCGATCATAAGTTTGTGCTCGGTCTTCCGACAGGATCTTCTCCTGTAGGTATGTATAATGCCCTCGTTGAGGCCAACCGTGCTGGTAAAGTATCATTCAAGAATGTACTGACATTCAATATGGATGAGTATGTGGGTCTGCCCGAGACTCATCCTGAGAGTTATCATGCTTTTATGGCACGTAATTTGTTCGACCACATTGACTGCCCGAAAGAGAATATCCATATCCTCAATGGAAATGCATCTGACCTTGCAGCAGAGTGTGCCCATTATGAGGAGATGATCGAGGAGGCAGGAGGTATTGACCTCTTTATTGGAGGTATCGGTCCCGACGGCCATATTGCATTTAACGAGCCGGGTTCGTCGCTCCGTAGCCGTACCCGTATGAAGACGCTGACCACCGACACTCGTATTGCTAATAGCCGTTTCTTCGGTGGCAACCCAGAGAATGTACCCGCCCATGCCCTCACCGTTGGTGTAGGCACTGTGATGGATGCCCGCGAGGTGATGATTCTGGTGAACGGCCACGCCAAGGCCCGTGCCATGCAGGCTGCCGTCGAGGGTGCCGTCAACCACATGTGGACCATCAGTGCCCTGCAGATGCACGAGCACGGCATCATCGTTAGCGACGAGGAGGCTGCCGACGAACTGAAGGTCAGCACCTACAAGTATTTCAAGGATATCGAGAGCGACAACCTGCTCTGATATCCACAGGCATACAAGGGGGGAGCCTCTGGCGCAACACGCCAGGGGCTCCCTTTCTTTGTGTATGTATCATCCTTGTATTTCATTGAGCAGACCACTACCGTGGACTTGGTGACAAAAAAAGTCAAAAATCTTGGTGCTTTCGGCTTTTTTTCGTAATTTCGCAGCCGATAAACCAAAAACATACGGACATGAAAAAGATACTGACGACACTGGCAGCCGGACGAACGGTACTCACGATCGCCTTGTGCTGTATGATGACTAGCCAGGCGCTGGCCAACGACGTGACGGTGGCATCGCCCGACGGGCGACTGGTGGTGAACATAAGTTGTGATGGCGGTAGGCTGTACTACGACGCCATGCTCGACGGACAGAAGATGCTCGAACGTTCGGCCCTCGGGCTGAAGACGAGCATCGGCGACCTGACGCGCGACCTGACGCTGAAGGGGCAGAAGAGCGATGCTGTGAGCAGACAATACAGGATGCGCGGCACGAAGGCCTCGCGCGGCAACTATCAGGCCAACACGCTGACATTTGACGTAGAGAACAAGGAGGGTCGAAAGATGAGCATCACGTTTCAGGTGAGCAACAACGACATCGCCTTCCGCTACGCCATGCCCCGCCAGAACGTAGGTCGCAGGGAGATGAAGCGTGTACGCATCTTGAGTGAACTGAGTAGTTTCAACTTCCCCGACGGCACCACGACCTTTATCTCGCCACAAATAGGTCCCGAGACAGGTTGGGAACAAACGAAGCCGAGTTACGAGGAAGGCTACAGTGCCGACGCGCCAATGGCGACACCCTCGCAGTACGGACACGGCTATATCTTCCCCGCTCTGTTCCATCTACCCAATGGCTGGGCGCTCGTCGCTGAGACAGGTGTAGGCTCGAACTACTGCGGCAGTCATCTCTCTGACTACCAAGCAGGCATGGGTTATACCGTCGCCTATCCTGATCCTGGTGAGAACAATGGTTTCGGCTCCGACTTTGCGGCCATCCCCCTGCCCGGCGAAACGCCCTGGCGCACCGTCACCCTCGACAACTCACTTCAGCCCATCGTCGAGACCACCATCAGTTACGACATCGTGGAGCCGCGCTATGCTCCCAGTACCGACTACTGTCCGGGTCGCTATACGTGGAGTTGGCTCATCTGGCAGGATAATAGCATTAACTACGACGACCAGGTGAAGTTCATTGACCTGGCTTCGGTCATGGGCTTCGAGTACTGTCTTGTTGACAACTGGTGGGACACACAGATTGGGCGCGACCGCGTCGCCGAACTCTCGAAATATGCGCAGTCAAAGGGCGTACATCTCTTATTATGGTATAACAGCAACGGCTTTGCCAACGATGCCCCTCAGGGACCGCGCGACTGCATGAACACCGCCATCGCCCGTGAACGGGAGATGAAATGGATGCAGAGTATCGGCGTGAAAGGCATCAAGGTGGATTTCTTTGGTGGTGACAAGCAGGAGGTGATGCGTCTCTACGAGGACATCCTCAGCGATGCCAACCGCTACGGCCTGCAGGTGGTGTTCCACGGTTGTACCATCCCAAGAGGGTGGGAGAGGATGTACCCGAACTTTGTCGCCTCCGAGGCGGTGTTGGCCTCCGAGAACGTGTTTTTCAACGAGGGCGCAGCCATCAAACAGCCCTTCGACCTCTGTCTGCATCCCTTCTGCCGCAACACGACGGCTTCGATGGACTGGGGCGGCATCATCATGAACAAATACCTCTCCAAGGACAATAAGAGCCGTCACACTCGCAAGACCACTGACATCTTCGAGATGGCTTCCGGCCTGATCATGCAGACCTCGGTGCAGTGCGTGGCTATGCAACCTAATAACCTGCAAGAACTGCCGCAGTTTGAGATGGACTTCCTGAAGGCGCTGCCGACGACATGGGAGGAAACCCGCTTCATCGACGGTTACCCAGGTCGTTATGTTGTTTTGGCACGCAAGGCAACCAATAGCAAATGGTATATTGCCGGTCTCTCTGCCGAGAAGGAACCGTTGACACTGACCCTCGACCTGCCGATGTTTGATCCGGGCACAACGCTCACTTACTATATTGATGACAAAAAAAGTGGCGAGCCAACGCTCACCACTCTTAAGACCGACAAGAAAGGCAAGGCTAAAGTGACCTTATTGCCCAACGGCGGGATGATTCTGTGCAGATAAGACAGCCTGACGAGGCCCTGCCACATCGAACACGACCACGTCGTTAAGTCCGCGCTTCAGGTACTTTCGGAGTACCTGAAGCGATTGTTTTGAGCCTGTATTCGAGAATTGTCCGATGAGAACACCGTTGACATAAACTTGTCCTCTGCCGAAGTTCCCCATGTTGAGGTAGATAGTACCGTTGGGGACGAACGTCGCCTGAAAATGATAATAGCCAGCCTTTCTGGATACATCGGGGAGAGTGATGCTGTCTGACGACACGGCGGCCAGGGCCTTAGAGACAATGTCGAAGCCGTCGGGAACACTGAGGATGGTCCAGCGCCTCATGCTGAGAGTGAGTTCGTTGCCGTCAATGTCGGCGGTGAGGGTGGTGGGACCTGCGAGCCCAACGAAGTCGTCAGTCTGCTTACGACCCATCGCCTCTACAAGAATCTTCAGTTCTTGTCCATCATGGACGGGTGGCAGTTCAAGAGTGTTTCCATTCTGGGTGCCGTCTATTTGACCGATGTAGTCCTCGTCGATATACACCTGCGCAAAGTCATGGCATCCGCTAAGTTCGAGAATACTGGATAACTTCACTTCCGGTAATGTGCAGATGTAGATTATCGTACCGCTCTCCATACCCATCTCGCTTATCGTGCGCAGGGGCGAATCCATCACCACGCTGTCGGCTCCGAAGATGATGGGGGCAAAAGCCTTCAGTTCCGACTTACGGATGACTTCCTTCGCAGCGGGAGCCTTGCGCTTTCGGATGCGACGGCGACCTTCAGCCGTCTGCGACAGCGACAGTAGAACTGTCAACAGGACGGTTATAGTTAGAAATCTTCTCATATCTTCACAATTTTTCTTAAGTTTGGTGCAAAGGTACATATTTTTTTCGTAACTTTGCAGCAAACTTAAAAATAAACGACAAACAAGGCATGAAGAGAATTGCATTGATGATACTGGCCGTTGCCAGTTGTCTCGGCATCAAGGCCGAGGACGGGAGCCGTCTGTGGCTCAGGTATGACAAGGTGCAGAAAGCACAAGTGTCGGGTCCCGAATGTATCGCAGCAGAGGAACTGCGCAACTATTACAAAGGCGACAGGGTGAGTCTTGTGATGGATCCGAACATCCCCGATGAGGGGTATCGAATAGAGGGAACGGCCATCAAGGCCAGTTCTGAACGAGGACTGATGTACGGCGCCTATGCTTTGTTGCGCGGTGAGACAGGGTCATCGGCACCTTACTATAAACTCCGTATCCTGAACCACTGGGATAATCTGGATGGTAGCATTGAGCGCGGCTACGCTGGACGGAGCATCTTCTGGGACCTGGAGGATCCGCAGACCAGACGCAACGCCAGCCAGTGGAAGCCTAAGGCTATCAATCCCCAACTCATCAGGGAGTATGCCCGTGCCAACGCTAGCATCGGTATCAACGGCACCGTACTCAACAATGTGAACGCCTCACCGATGATGCTCTCTACTACTTATATTAATAAGGTTAAGGAAATTGCTGCCATTCTGCGGCCTTACGGCATCAAGGTTTATCTCTCCGTCAACTTCGGTTCGCCGATGACGATTTCCGCCAAGGGCGTTAACGGCGGCAAGCCGCTGAAGACTGCCGATCCTTTAGACAAGAAGGTGCAGGCGTGGTGGAAGGCCAAGGCCAAGGAGATATACGCAGAGATTCCTGACTTCGGCGGTTTTCTGGTGAAAGCCAACTCTGAGGGTCAGCCCGGTCCCTTTGACTACCAGCGCACCCATGCCGACGGTGCCAACATGCTGGCTGATGCCGTGAAACCTTACGGTGGCATCATCATGTGGCGCTCGTTTGTCTATGGCGCCGCTCACAAAGGTGAGGACCGTGTGAAACAGGCTGTGTCCGAATTCAAGGACCTCGACGGTAAATTCAATGACAACGTCATCCTTCAGTCGAAGAACGGCCCTCTCGACTTCCAGCCCCGTGAGCCATATGCCCCCATCTTCGACAATATGCGTCAGACCAAACAGATGGCGGAGTTGCAGATTACACAGGAATACCTCGGACAGTCGCGTCATCTTGTCTATCTTGCTCCAATGTGGCGGGAGTTCTTCGGCTTCGTAGAGCCCAGCCGACTCGTCGGCATCGCTGGCGTAGCCAATATCGGTCTTGACAAGAACTGGTGCGGACACCATTTCTCACAAGCCAACTGGTACGCTTTCGGACGCCTGGCCTGGAACCCCAACCTGAAAAGTGAGGAGATTGCTGAGGAATGGCTGGCACAGACATTCAATGCCTCGAATAGCGAAGCGCTGAAGTCGATGATGCTCCGTAGTCGAGAGGCCTGCGTCGATTATATGATGCCGCTTGGTCTTCATCATATCTTCAGATTCGACCACCACTACGGTCCGGAGCCCGACGGCTTCAAGGCTAACTACCCGATAGAGTGGTGTCCTGTCTATTACCACAAGGCTGACAAAGAAGGTCTCGGCTTCAACCGTAGTCATACCGGCAGTGATGCCACCTCGCAGTACCGTGAGCCCTATTGTTCGCTCTATGATGATATCAACACCTGTCCAGAACGCTACCTGCTTTGGTTCCACCATGTGCCCTGGACGTACCGTCTGAAGAGTGGCAACACGCTTTGGGAGGAACTACAGGCTCGTTACAACAGGGGTGTCCGTGAGGTGGAGGACTTCGTGCGTATCTGGCAGGAATCCAAACCTTTCATCGACGAACAACGCTGGCAGGAGACAGACAAGCGCATGCAGCACCAGTTGGAGAATGCCAAGGAGTGGCGCAAGGTCTGTCTCGACTATTTTGGCACATTCGCAGAATAAGATGATCATAAAAGTATCACGTGAGATAGAGAGCGTCTGTCCCACCTTTGTGGGGGCAGCCGTCGAGGCGCGGGTCATCAATACGCCCTACTGTCAGGAACTCTGGGACGAGATTCATGCACTTGAAGAGAAATTCCGTAGTGAACTAACTACCGAGAGTCTGAAGGAACTGCCGGGCATTGCTGCCACTCGTCGTGTCTATAAAGCCTGCGGCAAGGATCCTTCACGCTACCGTCCTGCCAGTGAACAACTCATCCGACGGATGTTGCAGGGTAAGGAACTCTACCAGATAGATACGCTTGTGGATCTCGTCAATTTGGCTTCCATCGCCTACGGCTACAGCATCGGCGGTTTCGATGCGGATAAGTTCGTTGGGGATACCTTGACGCTAGGCGTGGGGTGTGAGGGAGAACCTTATGAAGGTATCGGACGCGGCATCATCAATATCGCAGGATTACCTGTCTATCGCGATGCGGAGGGTGGCGTCGGCACTCCCACCAGCGACCATGAGCGCACGAAGATGACGCTGTCCACCACCCATCTTGTCGTGCTCATCAACGGCTATGACGGCAACGAGCAACGGGTGGAAGCGAATGCTCACTTTATCCAAGACTTATTGAAAAAGTATTGCCAGAGCGACGGTGGCACCGTCATTCTGTACCGATAGTAATCTCACCCGAGCCTAAGCAACGGTGGTGGTTCTCGTCATAGATGACGCAGAACTGCCCTGGTGCTACGCCATGAATCTTCTTCTTTGCATGGACGATGTAACTGCCTTCGCCTGTCTGCTCCAACGTGGCAGGCAGGTAGTCTGGCGTATGACGGATCTTAAAGGTAATCCGTTCTATCTCCATCGGCTGGGTCAGCCAATGGAAATCGTGGATGGGGAAGTTCTGTCGATAGGCCGTCTCAGGGTCGTAGCCGTGAGAGACGTAGAGGATATTCTTTGCGACATCCTTCTTGACGACAAACCAAGGACCGCCGCCGAATCCCATGCCCTTGCGCTGGCCGATGGTGTGGAACCAGAGCCCCTTGTGCTCACCGATACGCTTGCCCGTATCCAACTCGATGACATCGCCCGGCTGCTCGCCTAAGTAGCGGCGGATATAGTCGTTGTAGTTTATCTTCCCTAAGAAACAGATGCCCTGCGAGTCCTTGCGCTTCGCATTTACCAGATGCTCACGCTCCGCAATCTGTCGTACCTCGTCCTTCACATAATGACCGATGGGAAAGAGAGCTTTCTTCAGTTGCCAATCATAAATCTGCGCCAGAAAGTCGGTTTGGTCTTTCACGGGGTCAGGACTAGTGACGAGCCATTTCCGTCCCTCGACATCCACCTCCGTTTGGGCATAGTGACCCGTGGCTATCAGATCGTAGTCGTGTCCCCGTTTCTCGTCGAAAGCCCCGAACTTAATCAGACGGTTGCACATCACATCAGGGTTTGGCGTATAGCCGGCCCGTACCTTATCCATCGTGTAGGCCGTCACCTGATCCCAGTATTCCTTGTGGCAGTCGATGATCTCCAACCTGCAACCATATTTATGCGCCACAGCTGTCGCCATCTCCAGATCCTCTTCCGAGGAACAGTCCCACTCCTCTTCTTCCTCGGGTCCTATCTTGATATAGAAACAGTCGGGGTGCAGACCAAGTCTGGCAAACTCATACACCACGACACTGCTATCCACACCGCCCGAAAGCAGCACGGCAATACGCTTGTTCTCTATCTCTTTTACGTTCATCTCGTGTTAATCCTGGAAATAGACGCGCTTTACGCGGTTGCTCACGCCAGTCAGTACCTCGTAGGGGATGGTGTCGAGGACATCAGAGAGGACGGTGACGGGCAGATGCTCGCCGAAAATTTCCACACGGTCACCTTCGTGACAGTCGATGCCTGTAACGTCGATCATCGCCACGTCCATGCAGATATTACCTACATATTCGGCTTTTTGACCGTTCACCAGACAGTAGCAGCGGCGGTTGCCGAGGCGACGGTTCAGTCCGTCGGCATAGCCGATGGGGATGGCGGCAATCACGGAGTCATGCTCAATCTTACCCTTGCGACTGTAACCCACCGTCTCTCCTGCCGACACTTTCCGCATCTGAAGGATCGTGGTTTTGAGCGTGGAGACTGTTGATAATATTCGATTGTCACGGGGATCAACGCCGTAGAGGCCGATGCCGAGGCGGCACATATCCATCTGACGCTCGGGGAAGTGCTCGATGCCAGCGGAGTTGTCCATGTGGCGCAATATCTTATGACTGAAGGCAGCCTGTAATTGACTGCTGCCGAGTTCGAACTTCCGGAACTGCTCTTCTGAGAAGGTGTCGAAGCCGTCGCTGTCGGAGCCGACGAAATGACTGAACACGGAGCGCGGGATGATGGCCTGTTGGTGGCGCAGACGGTCGATGAGTTCATCCATGTCGTGCTCGGGGTCGAAGCCAAGACGGTGCATGCCTGTGTCGAGTTTGATGTGTACGGGCCAACCCGTGATGCCCTCCTTACGGGCCGCACGGATCAGGGCATCCATCAGACGGAACGAATAGACTTCTGGCTCGAGGTCGTAGTCGAACATCGTCTTGAACGCGGTCATCTCGGGATTCATAATCATGATATTCGCTGTGATGCCGGCCTTACGGAGCGTCACGCCCTCGTCAGCCACAGCCACGGCGAGGTAATCGACGCGTTGGTCTTGCAGTGTCTTCGCCAACTCCACGGCTCCTGCGCCGTAGCCGTCGGCCTTGATCATGCAGACCATCTTCGTGTCGGGCTTCAAGAAGGAGCGGAAATAGTTCAGATTATCGACGACGGCGTTAAGGTTCACCTCGAGGATGGTCTCATGCACCTTCTGCTCCAACTGCTCCGTAATCTGGTCGAAGCCAAACGGACGGGCTCCTTTCAACAGGATGAGTTCGTCGCGCAGATTGCCAAACGTGTCGCTGGAGAGGAAATGACGTACGTCGGTGAAGAACTGCTTGTCGGCGATGCGTATCTTGTCGGCCTGCGTGGAGAGTTCGGGGCCGATGCCGATGAACTTGTCGATGCCACGCTTCAGGGCCAGGTCGCTTACCTGGGCGTAGAGAGCCTCGGGCGACGCGCCGGTCTGGAACATGTCACTGAGGATGAGAGTCTTTTTCAGACCCTTCCCCGCCTCACGACGGTTCATGAAGTCGAGGGCGATGTCGAGCGAGTTGATGTCGCTGTTATAGGAGTCGTTAATGAGGATGCAACCGCGCTGTCCCTCTTTCACCTCCAGACGCATAGCGACAGGCTCCAGTTTCGGCATCCGCTCAGACAACTCCGCCGGCGTCACTCCGAGATGGAGCGCGACAGCCGCACAGGTGACGGAGTTCTCAATACTCGCTTCGTCGATAAAGGGAATCTCATACATCCCCTCTTCCTCCTTATATCTATAGCATATCTCTGTCGTATTTTCCTGACTCCCAGCTCCTGACTCCTTGATCTCCTTTACAAATAATGTCGCCTGCTCGTCGCACTGCGACCAGGAGATCTTCTCACCCTTGTAGTGCATGCGCCGGATACAACGGCTCACGATGTCATTGTCGGAACAGTAGACCATCGCCTCCGTGTCGTGCATTAGTTCGAGTTTCTCCATGCACTTCTCTTCCATCGAACGGAAGTTTTCCTGATGGGCGGCACCGAGCGTGGTCAGCACGCCGATGGTGGGTTGAATGATGTCGCGTAGAGCCATCATCTCGCCCGGCTGACTGATGCCCGCCTCGAAGATACCTATCTCCGTCTGTTCGTTGAGCAGCCACACGGAGAGCGGCACACCAATCTGCGAGTTATAACTGCGGGGCGAGCGCACGATCTTCTGCGAGGGCAGGAGCAACTGATACAGCCACTCCTTCACCATCGTCTTGCCGTTGGAGCCCGTGATACCTACGATGGGCAGGTCGAACTCATCGCGATGGCGCTCTGCCAGTCGCTGGAGAGCAGCCAGGGGTGACGGCACCTTCAGGTAGTTCGCGTTAGCTTCGGGATGCTCCGGCAGGTATTCAACCACGAAATGGCGTACCCCACGGCGATAGAGGTCGCTAATGTAGCGATGTCCGTCGTTGCGCTGTGACTTCAGTGCGAAAAAGAGTGTCTCCTCGGGGAAACAGAGTGAGCGACTGTCGGTCAGCAACCAACAAATCTGTCCTTCACTATTTCCATATCGACGTGCGCCTATCAGCGTCGTCACCTTTTCTATTGAGTATTTCATGATGTATCATTTTTCTAAAGTGCAAAGGTAGGATATTTTTCCCGTAACTCCGCCACTTTTAACATAGTTTTATCCATCAATATCTTGTACGCCTCGCTGTCGGGGTTGAAGGGTTTGTGCCCCAATGCCTGCTTCAGGGGTTGCCACTCTGACAAGAAAGTCTTGGCCTCGGCAGAGAAAAAGGTATCCACCAGTCGCTCCCAGATATAATCGACAGCCTGTGATGAGGGGTGCAGCATGTCGGGGGCATAGAAGCGGTAGTCACGGAGTTCGTCGTTTAAGATTTCGTAGGCGGGGAAATAGGAGATCCCGGATGTTTCAGATAATCTGGGATTTCTGTAAGCACTCATTACTTTGTCCACCGCCAAAAGGAGTGTAGCCTTGGAGAGTTGGGAGCCGTGATAGCCATATTTACGATAGCGTATGGGACTGACGGTAAGGACAATGCGCATCTCTGGATTCGCCTGACGGAGAAGGTCGATGGCCAACCGCAGATAGTTGGCGCAGACATCTACCGAGAGTTCCTCTTCCTGAAACAAAGAGGCGGGGCGCTTCTCGCAGTTGTCAACAATCTCGCCCGTTTCCTTTAGGCGATAGATGTGGTTGGTTCCGAGAGTGAGGAAGGCAGTCTTGATGGATTGCATGTTCGACGGAACAACCGACGGGCCGCCCTCTACCAAATGCTCGATGGTGTGGAGGATAGAGACGGGATTATACATCGTGCCGTGGGGATTGACGATGACGGGGAAGCCCTCTTCACGGAAGCGCTGTCCGATGCTGTCGGCGAAGCAAGAACCTACGAAGAGCATCTCCTCGCATGGCCTGATCTCAAAGTCGGGCTTCGCAATCTCTATAACTGTCCTAAACTCCATATACTGCAAACTATAAACTGTAAACCGTGAGCCCTCAACTCCTGCTGATCTGCAGTCCCGTTGTGGAGAGCGACATCTCCACGAAGCGGGCGTTCTTGTTGTCGCGGTGCTCAGAAAGTATCTGTTTGATGCGGGCGGCAGCCTCGGGGTCCTTGGCAATCATATACAGATAGCCGCCTCCGCCGGCACCGGGCAGTTTGTAGCCAAGACAGAGATTATCGACGAGATCCGTTAGGGATGATATAGCCGGCGGGTTTGTACCGCTGTCGAGTGTCTGGTTCTGTTGCCACGTACGGCGCATGAGCAGTCCCATCCGACGGAAGTCGTTGCACTGGATAGCCTCGTACATCTCCATCGTGTGCTCCTTCATCTCGCGGAGCAGGGCTAGTTCGCTCCCGTGGTTGAGAAACATTCTGCGGACAATCTCCGCCAATATCTGCTTGGCAGTCCGCGTGATGCCCGTGTAATACAATAGGTGGCAGGCCTTGTATTCGGGTTGCGTCCACAGGTCGGTGGGCAACCAACGCACCTGCGGACTCTGGTCGAAGCCGCTGCTCGTCTGCAACAGTTTCACGCCACCGAGCACGCCGCCGAACTGATCCTGCCAACCACCACCCGTGGTGAGCATCTGTTCGAGCATAAGTGTACGGTGACCTATCTCGTTCTTGTCCCAGCCGAGGCCGCAGAAATCGTTTAGTGCGCCGAGCACCGTGGCGGCGAGGATGCTTGAAGTACCGAGCCCACTGCCGGCAGGGATGGCCGAGAGCAGCGTCAGTTCAATGCCGCAGCCAAAAGCCTCTAACTGAGACTTTAAAGAGGAATGTGTTCCTCCGAAGCCCGCGAGGACGAGGGCGGCTTTGGGGATGGAGAAGGGCGAGCCGACGTGCATGAAGTCTGTCAACTTCTCGTTGGTCTCTACTACCTCTACGGCACCGAGATCGATACTTCGCAAAACGATGCAAGGCTCCTTCGATGGCTTGATATAAGTCTGAAGGGGGGGCTGACCGTTCAGTTCAATGGCGAAGTTGATGACGTTGCCGCCCTCCATCAGACAGTATGGCGGCGTGTCCGTCCATCCGCCGGCGATATCGATGCGTACAGGGGAGCGCCCCCATACGATCTGGTCGTCACAGGGAAGTGACAGATGATGAGTGTTCAGTGATGCTTTCTGGGTGCCGATGATGCCGTCGCGGAGTAGGGCAAACGCCTTGTCGCTGTCATTGCGGAACATGGCGTCGTGGATGCGTGTCATCAGAGGAGCCTCGTCGGGTAGTGCGGGCGGCATCGGTATCTGCTGGCGCTCGAATTGTTCGGCGGCATCGGCGAGGTCGAGTTGGTAGAACACGCTGTGGCGCCAGTTCTTGGCCAGTGCGCTCCAGTTCTGTTTACGGAAGTTGCGGCGCTGGTCGAAGAGTCGCCGTAGGTTAGCCCGCTCAGCCAGTTCATTGCTGTTCAGCGGCTCGTCGATGCGATAGCGGCGTACCTCATAATCGTTGTCGCCGACAGGCACCACGTCGATACACTCGCCGGGCTCCAACGATATCTCCCAGTCGTTCTGGGGCACACCCGTAATCACGTGGTCGTGCGTCAGATGCCAGCGCTGACCGATATGGCTGTTTTCAATCCAGATGTTCGTGTTGTCCTCGGTGAAGGGAATCTCCATCACGGCATTCTGCACAAAGATGCTTGGATGCGGCTTACGGTCGAGGTGCATGATGCGGCGCTGGTCGTTGACGAGGTCCTGGAGTCTCATCGTCGAGGAGATCATCTCGCGCGAGGTGCCGAAGTGGTAGAACTCGCCGCCTGCCAGGGGTACGATGGCCACGGAGAGGTTGCGCAGTTCTGAGTCGTCGATGGTGGGGGCAGTGCCGAGGCAGCGCCCGAAGTCGCTATAAAGGTCGTATTCCCTCAGGCCGGTAGTGTCCTTGCTGCGTTTGGCGAGGAGGGCGACGGCCTTGTCGCTGAGCAGCCAAATACCGATATCCGTCAGGTAGAAATGGTCGCGCTGCAGTTCGCTGAGGGTCTGAACCGATGGCTTCTGGAGCATCTGCTTCAATACATTAGGCGTGCGGCGGTCGCTGACGAAGACGCCGTGGTTCTTGGCCACGGAAGCGTCGAGCCAGAGACCGTAGCAGACGACGTCGGTATCGGGGATGGGTTGCAAGGGCCGTGTGGCGCGGATGAGCACGTCGCCGCTCACCACCATCGTATGGATGTGTTCGGGCGCCATCGCCATCATCCTCTCGTAGAGGGGCAGTTGCAGACTCAGCAGGTTCTGTGAGAGCCGCTGCCCGCGCTCCCAGCGGAACACAGGGATGGGTGTGAGTATCTTCCCGCTGACGGCATACGACGGCAGGCGCTTGCTCTGTCCGCCGGCATGGATCAGGATGCGCTTCTCTTTCGCGAGCCAAGTCTCAAACACCTGACTCCCGGCTCCTGTCTCCTGACTCCTGAAACACTCCTGGAGCAACCACGTGGTGCCGCCGCCGCTGCCGAGGCGGTGGCCGATGGGGTCGCAGGTGCAGAAGTACTCCTCACAGGAGAGTCCCGTCACCTCATGAAAGACATCCACCAGATTCGGTGGCAACGACAGCAGTTTTTTCATTGACCTTTATTTTTCCTTCGACGGTATTCCATGAAAGCGGCACCGAGCACCACAAGTATCAGGATGCCATAGGCGGTATAAGCGATGGTCTCAGTGGTATCTACCGACTTCGGAAAGAAACTGAGTACCACCTCGTGCTTGCCGGGCTTCACGTTCAGGGCGCGGAGGATATAGTTTACGCGTCCGAGTTCGGCGGGCTCACCGTCGATGGTGGCCGTCCATCCGGGATAGTAGATCTCCGAGAAGACCACGACACCGCCCTTGCCTGAGTTGACGTCATACTTCAATTGGTTGGGCTCGTAGGCGGTGATGGTGACGATACTGGCGGTGTCTTGTTCGACGGCCTCGCCGAGTTGCTCCTTGAACTTTGTGTCGGCCACGGCCTCATGGCGCAGGTCGATTTTGCCAACGGCGAGGATCTCCTCGTTGGCGTTCTGGACATACTGTATTTTATCCACGAACCATGCGTTGCCGTAGGTATAGGGGTTCTGCAGGGGCACGGTCTGTCCGCCCTGCAGGGGGAAGATGATATACTTCGTGTTGAGCATGTTGAGCACGGGGAAGATGCTGTCGCCCTTCACCTGCGTCATGTCGCCACCGGCTTCGGCGACGGCCTGCATAGCTTGTTGCATCTCGGGCGAGATATACTGCTCTATCATCTCCTGATAACGGCGCAGTTTTGCGGCGTGGTAGCCGCCGATGCTCTTATGATAGTAGGAGGTCTCGTTCTCGTTGAAGGTGTTCGAGGCGAGGTTCAGCACGCGGTAGTCGAGACTCTTGTCGTGCAGTATCTGTTCGTCAGTCTGTGTCATCTGCTGCGGAGCCTCTCGCTCGCTCTCTGGCACAAACATCTCGTCGTTCAGGTAGCGCTTGTTCACAGTCCAGAGGTCCACAAGACAGAGCACGAGGATGATGGCGATGGCGTATTCTTTCTTCAGCTTGCCGTAGGCGACCGCCAGCAGGATACCCGTTCCCACCAGGATGATATAGAATGAGCGCAGGGCGTCGCTGGTGAACATGGCTTGGCGCATCTCCGTCAGATTCGTCATCACGGGCTGCAAATACTCGCCAGGCAGACCCTGCAAGGCTTGCAACTCACTCGTGGAGATGAAACTGCTGAAGAACATCGACGGCATCAGCGAGAAAAGCATGGCGATGCCACCCGTCAGCAGGAAACTGATGCCCACATACTTCATCCTCGGTTTCATCAGCTCAGGCTCCTCGAGCAACTTTTTCAGCGCCAACATCGCCAGCAGGGGGATGGTGAACTCCGCGATGACGAGGATTGATGCTACGGTGCGGAACTTCGCGTACATCGGCACGTAGTCGAGGAAGAAGTCGGTGAGGCCCATGAAGTTCTTGCCCCACGACAGCATGATCGACAGCACGGTGGCCGCCACCAGCGCCCACTTCACTGGTCCCTTCACGATAAATAGGCCGAGGATGAAGAGGAACACCACGAAAGCACCGACATACACCGGTCCGCTGGTGCCTGGCTGCTCGCCCCAGTATTGTCCTATCTGGTCGTAGAGGCTCAAGAAATTGTTGTCAGCCTTCGCCATCGCCGTCTCGTTGCGACTCAGGGGCACCGAGGCACCGCCCTTCGTGTTCGGCACAAGGAGCGTCCATGTCTCGCCGATGCCGTAACTCCACTGCGTGATATAGTCGCGCTCTAGGCCGCTGTTAGTCTGGTTGGCGCTGTTCTTCTTCACCAATTCGCTCTTGCCGCGCATCGACTCCTGGCCATACTGCCAGGTGTGGTAGAGGTTCGACAGGTTCAGGCACACGCCGATGGCGACGGCGGCGACACTGACACCCGTGGCCTTGGCGAATCGCACCATCTGCCTCTCACGCACTGCCTCGATGAGCCAGGCGATGACGAGGAATAGGATGATGAAGCCGTAGTAATACGTCATCTGCACGTGGTTGGCGTTGATCTCGAAGGCGGTGAAGATGGCCGTCACGATGAAGCCCCACAGGTATTTCCCCCGGTAGGCCAGCACCAGACCCGCGATCATCGGCGGTAGGTAAGCCAGCGCCCACACCTTCCAGATATGTCCGGCGGCGATGATGATGAGGAAGTAAGTTGAGAAGGCCCAGAGGATAGAGCCGAGGGCGGCGAGGTGCTGACGGAAGTCGAAGGCACGCAGCAGCAGGTAGAAGCCTAACAGGTAGGCGAACACGTACCATACGTTCTCCGGTAACCACAGGTGCCACGCCTTGATAGCTTGTTGCAACTTGTCCGTCGAGTGGTACGACGGCGACGTCTGATAGGTCGGCATACCGCCGAACAGGGCGTTCGTCCAGCGAGTCCGTTCGCCCGTCTTCTGCAGATACTCGATACCCTCCTGACCGGCGCCGCGTCCTGCCGAGGCATCGTGGCGGAACAGGATGCGCCCCTCGATGTCGGCGGGGAAGAAATAGGCAAAAGCCAGGACTACAAACAATAGCACTGCCAACAGATCAGGCAGGCACTTCTTCAATATATTCATAACTTGCAAGTTTTTTTATGATGGCAAGGCTCGTGCAAGCCGAGTCTCGCGATGTTCACGCCGCAAAGGTACGAAAAATCCCCGAAACCACAAAATGTTTCGGGGATTTCTATTCCGTTCTGTCGAAAGTTCGAAATATTAACAAAGTTTTAGTGTCCCGACGGAATTACATCGTGACCTCTACGGTGTGACGGCCGGCAGAGTAGGGGATGACGGTACCCTGAACGGGCTGGCCGTCGAGCGTGATTGCCTTCACGCCTTTTTGTGCCCCGTTGGGGTGGATGGTAATCTCGTAGTCGGCGTCGCGGAACTTACGGCTGACAGTGTAGTCAGTGGCGGTCTCGGGCAGACAGGGGTCAATGCGGATGCCATCGTAGTCGGGCTTGATGCCGAGGATGAACTCAGAGACGGTGTACCACATCCACGCTGCTGTACCCGTGAGCCACGAGTTCTTGCCCTCGCCCGGACGGAAGGCGTCCTTGCCCGCCACCATCTGGCAGTTGACGTAGGGTTCCACCTTGTGCAGTGTCTGGTATTTCTCCTCGACGTATGAGGGCAGTATCTTGGCATAGTGGCTCCAGGCATCGTTGCCGCGCCCGGCGAGGCATTCGCCAATGATCACCCAGGGGTTGTTGTGGCAGAAGATGCCGGCGTTCTCCTTGTAGCCTTCTGGGTAACTGGATATCTCGCCGTACTCGTAGATATATTTCGTGAAGGCAGGATTGTTGAGCACCATGCCGTGCTCGCACTCCAGATACTTCTTGCAGGCGTCGAGACTCTTGGCCACCATGCCCTCGTCGGCGCCGATCTCGGCCATCGTGCACCATCCTTGGCTCTCGATGAATATCTTGGCCTCCTCGCACTCGTGGGAGCCGATCTTACGACCGTAGAAGTCGTAGGCGCGGAGATACCACTCGCCGTCCCAGCCGTGTTTCTTCACAGCATCGATCATCGCATTGACAGCCTGCAGCATGCGATCAGCCTCGGTGACTTTGCCGATCTTCTGGCAGAGGGCCACGTAGTCCTTGCCGGTGACGACGAAGAGGCCGGCGATCATGAGGCTCTCGGCTTTCGTGCCCTCGCTGACGTTTTCGGTGGTCTGGAACGACTCGTTCGGGTCCCACGAGAAACAGTTGAGGTTGAGGCAGTCGTTCCAGTCGGCGCGACCGATGAGCGGTAGCAGGTGGGGACCGAGGTTCTTGATGACGTGATCCATCGAGATCTTCAGGTGCTCGAAGAGCGTCACCTCTGTGCCCGGCTGGTTGTCGAAGGGCACCATCTCATCGAGGATGGAGAAATCGCCCGTCTCCTTGATATATGCCACGGTGCCAAAGATGAGCCAGCAGGGGTCGTCGTTGAAGCCGCCGCCGATGTCATTGTTGCCGCGCTTGGTGAGGGGTTGGTACTGGTGGTAGCAGCCGCCGTCGGGGAACTGTGTGGAGGCGATGTCGATGATGCGCTGACGGGCGCGTGGCGGAATCTGGTGTACGAAGCCCACGAGGTCCTGGTTCGAGTCGCGGAAGCCCATGCCGCGGCCCACGCCGCTCTCGAAGAAACTTGCGCTTCGCGAGAAGTTGAAGGTGACCATGCACTGGTATTGGTTCCAGATGTTCACCATGCGGTCGAGTTTGTCGTTGCCCGTCCGCACCCGGTAGATATTCAGCAGGGCGTCCCAGTAGGCGTTGAGTTCAGCAAAGGCCTTGTCCACCTTTTCGCTGGTGTCGAGTTCGGCGATGAGGGCATGCGCCTTGTCCTTGTTGATGACCTGCGGGGCGGCAAACTTCTTGTCCTGTTCATTCTCGATATAGCCGAGGAGGAAGACGAAATCCTTGCTCTCGCCGGGCTTAAGCGTTACCTCGATGTAATGTGAGGCGATGGGGCTCCAGCCGTGGGCGTGGCTGTTGCGGGGACGGCCCTCCATGACGGCGTCGGGGTTGGCGAACTCGTTGTAGAGGCCCACGAAGGTCTCTCGGTCGGTGTCAAAGCCCTGGATGGGGGCGTTGACGTGATAGAAGGCGTAGTGGTTGCGACGCTCGCGGTACTCCGTCTTATGGTAGATGGTCGAGCCTTCGATTTCCACTTCACCCGTCGAGAAGTTTCGCTGGAAGTTCTCCATGTCGGTGGCGGCGTTCCACAGGCACCACTCCTCGAACGAGAAGAGTCTCAGGCTCTTTGTCTCGTTGCCCTGGTTGGTCAGCGTGAGTTTCTGCACCTCCGCCCACTTCTGGAGTGGCACGAAGAAGAGCACGCTGGCCTCCACGCCGTTCTTACGGCCCGTGATGCGGGTGTAACTCATGCCGTGGCGGCACTCGTAGAAGTCTAGCGGCGTCTTACAGGGCTTCCAGCCGGGGTTCCAAACGGTGTCGCCGTCCTTGATATAGAAGTAGCGTCCGCCATTGTCCATCGGCACATTGTTGTAGCGATAGCGCGTGATGCGACGGAACTTGGCGTCCTTGTAGAATGAATAGCCACCTGCGGTATTTGAGATGAGTGAGAAGAAGTCCTCGTTGCCCAGGTAGTTGATCCAGGGCCAGGGTGTCTGCGGGTCTGTGATGACATACTCGCGGTGCTGGTCGTCGAAATGACCGTAACGTTTCTGCTGTTCCATGATCTTGATTGTTTTGTCGTAACTGCTTGCAAAAATACAAACATATTCTGATACTTCCAAATCTTTATCAGAATAGTGTTACCAATAAGCAATAAAATATTGTTGACATTACTTCTCGATGAGGATTCGGGCATCGACGGCGACGATATCGTTCTCGTCGGCGAGTAGCGGGTTGATGTCCATCTCCTTGATCTCGGTGGCAAGACGGAGTATCGTGGAGAGTTTGACGATAATCTCAGCGAATTTCTGTTCGTTGATGCCCTTCTGACCGCGTGTGCCTTTTAAAATCTTGTAGCCGCGCAGGGAATGGATCATGGAGTATGCCTCGTCGTAGGAGAGCGGGGCTAGACCCGATGACACATCCTTCAGCACCTCGACGAAGATGCCACCCAAACCGCAGAGCACGACGTGGCCAAAGCGTTCCTCGTACTTCGCTCCGATAAACAGTTCGGTACCTTTCAGCATCTTCTGCACCATCACACTGGTGGCATCCTGGATCTGCATCATCCGGTCGAACTCGAGGGCCAGGTGCTCCGCCGTGCGGATGTTCAGGGCCACTCCACCAACATCGCTCTTATGGATGGGGCCTACGACCTTGGCCACGACGGGGAATCCCACTCGCTCAGCGAAACTGATCAGGTCTTCTTTCGATGTGGATACCATCTCGGGGACCAATGGGATTCCCGCACTGGATAATAATTCGCGTACCGCTTCTGGCCTGACATAGCCATTCTCCTTGACGTTATTGATGGCCTTATGTAGTCTCTGAATGTCAACACCATAAAGTTGTACCTCGGTAGGTGATGGAGGTGGGGTGCGCATGATCTGACTCAGTGCGGTGGCCAGGGTTACCTCGTCGCTGAAGTTCACGTGGCCCTTGGCGAGGAACTCCGCCACCTCGGCGCCAGCGGTATGCAAACTGGGCAGGACGGGGAAAATGGGTTTCTTGCACTCTTTGATTTTCTTGTCGAGCACGTCGTAGGCTTCGTAGAGTTGGGTGAGTCCTGGGGTGCCGTAGATGACGGCGATGGCGTCGATGTTGTCGAACTTATTCTCGCAATAGTCTATCACGATACCCAGTTGCTCGGCAGTTCCCGTAGCGAGGAAGTCGATGGGGTTTGCGACAGCAGAGCCAGGGAAGAGTTTCGTCTTCAACTCATCAGCATCGGGCCCTTCGATCTTCGGGACGTTAAGGCCGCCCTTGGAGAGGGCATCCGTGAGCATCACACCAGGGCCGCCGGCGTGGGTAACGATGGCGAAGTTCTTGCCGTTGAGTGGGGGTAGAGTGAAGATACAGCCGACCGTCGTCAGTTCCTCGCGGGAGAAACAGCGCACGATGCCAGCCTTGCGGAAGAGGGCCTCGACGGCAGAGTCGCTGCTGGCGATAGCGCCCGTATGGCTGGATGCCGCGCGACTTCCGCTCTCAGAACTGCCAGATTTGATGGCTGCAATCCTACAACCCTTACGTATCAGGTTACCTGCATGGAAGAGTAGTTTGTCGGGGTTACTGATATTCTCGATATAGAGCAGTTTTACCTTCGAGTCCCTCTCGGGGTCGAAATGCTCGTCCATATATTGCAGTACATCCTCGATGCCGATCTGCTTGCCGTTGCCGATGCTCCACACGCTATTGAACTGGAGCCCCTTGATGACGGCACTCTCCAGGATGAAGACCGCCGTGGCTCCGGAGCCACTGACGAAGTCGGCTCCATGAGGGTGCAGGTTCGGGATGGGCAGGGTAAAGACACTGTGGTGATTCCTGTTCAGCAGTCCGATGCAGTTGGGACCAATGAGCGCTGCCCCGTATTGTTCGCAGGTGTCGAGGATGCGCTGTTCAAGTTCGGCCCCCGCCTTCGTCTCCTCCCCAAAGCCGGCAGAGATGATGATGAAAGCGCGTGTCTGCTTCTCCTTGGCAAGCAGTTCCACGTAGTCGGGACAGAACTTGGCCGCCACTACGAGGATGGCCAGTTCGGTGGGGGGTATCTCGTGGGCGTCGTGGAAGGCTTTGATGCCTTGCACCTCCTCTTCTTTCGGATTGACGATGCGCAGAGTTTCACTGTAACCGCCGCTGATGAGGTTGCGTACGATTGAGCCTCCGGGTTTGTGAACATTGTTAGAGCCGCCAATAACGACGATGCTCTGCGGGTTTAATAGTTGTTCGTTAATCATAACTGTTGCAATTTGGTGCAAAGATAATATAATAATTCATAAATTCCAAATGTTATTCAAAGAAAATCGTTACCTTTGCATAGTTAAATTAAAAACATCGGAGCGATGAAGAAACAGATTGTATTATTATTAATAATGACGATTATGCCGTTTGCTGTGTTTGGCCAATCATATAGTGCACTTTGGAAGAAAGTGAAAGAGGCAGAGGACAAGGACCTGCCCAAGACCCAGTATGAGGTGTTGCAGGATATTGTGAAGAAGGCCACGAAGGAGAAAGCCTACGGACACTTGCTGAAGGCTGAACTTGAAGGCGCCTCGGTGATGGCATCCATCGCCCCCGACTCGCTGAAGCCCGCCATGGAGCGCATCAGTGAGCGTTGCGAGGGGACGAAGGACGTCGTGCTCAAGACCATCTACCAGACCGTGCTCTACAAAGTCTATAGCGATCATCATGAGTTGGAGGTGACACCCGTGCGGCCCAAGTTGACGGAAGAACTCTGCCGCCAACTCGCCAAGGTGAAGGATGAGGCCTACGATCCATTTGTGATTGAGGGAACAGACAGCAAGATCTTCGACCACGACATGTTGAGTGTGGTGGGGTATGAGTTGGACGACTATGAACCGCTGTACAATTACTATACAAAGACGGGTAATCGTCAGGCAGCCTGTTTAATGGCTTCAAAGGTATATCACTGGGACAAGGAGAAACTGGACTCGCTGATGGAGGTCTATGGCGACCTGCCTGAGGCCGGCGAACTGGCCCTGACCCGTTATCAGGCCTCTGCGTACTCGATGACCGACGAGGAGAAAATCCGCTTTATCGACATGGCCCTGATGAAGTGGGGCGGTTGGAAACGCATGAACATCCTCCGAAATAATGAGAAGGAACTCACCAACCCGCAGTACCGGGTGGATTACGACTATCAGGTGAACCTGCCGATGCAGGAGATGAAGATCAGGTTGAAGCAGTTGCGCAACGTGAACTCGCTGACGCTGAAGGTCTATCGTGTGAAGGCTGATGGCGACATCGATATCCGCCCGAACTATTCTGAGGGTTATAAGAAAATCAAACCCCTGTTGAGCGAGACACCGATAAGAGCAGAACAACGCTTCCTGGGTAAGAAACCCTATGAGATGTTTGAAGATTCCCTGACGCTTCAGGGCTTGCCCGCTGGCGTCTATATGCTGGAATTCTCCACGAATCCCTCGACAGAGATAATCCGCCAACTCTATTTCGTGACCGATGTCTATACAATAGCCGAGAGCCAGCCTAAAGGTGTGACCCGATATGTGGTGGTCAGTGCCACCACGGGCCAGCCCATCGCCGGTGCCCATCTGCGCATCCAGGAGTACATCTCCTATAATAATTATAACACCTCGGACGTGCAGGCCGATGCCAAGGGCGAGTACCTGTATAAGAGCAAAGGAAATAACGGACGTTGCGAGGTCTTTGCCTATACCGACAACGACAAGGCCTGTCCGGAGATGAATGTCGCCAACCGCTACAGGTACTACGAACACGACCGCGTCATACAGCGGACAGAGGTCTTTACCGACAGGGCCATCTACCGTCCGGGACAGACCGTCCATGTGGCATCCTTCATCTATGATGTGACCGACGGCATTAAGCATGCCGCCACCCAAGGAAAGCGTGTGACCTTCTCGTTGCGTGACGCCAACAGGAAAGAACTGAAGACGGTCGGTGCTACGACGGATGAATATGGTATGTGCAGCGCCGACTTCACGTTGCCATCTTCAGGGCTGACGGGACAGTTCAGCATCAATGTCAATGGACAAAATCACTATTTCAGGGTCGAGGAGTATAAGCGACCTACCTTCCAGGTGGAGTTCCCGGAGGTGAAGGAACACTATGAAGCCGGCGACACGGTAGTGGTGAGGGGCACAGCCCGTACCTACGCCGGTGTGCCGGTGCAGGGGGCTACCGTGGAATACAAGGTCGTCAGACGGATGGCCTATTGGTGGTGGTCGTACTGGCGCTACTATGACGCAGGTGTCATCGGGACAGGCAGTGATGACGACGAGGTGTTCCGTGGCGAAGCCGTCACCGACAGCGAGGGTGCCTTCCTTGTGGAGATGCCGATGATCATCCCGGAGAGTGCACATCCGTTGTTCTATAACTTCATCGTGACGGCAGATGTGACGGATACGGCGGGAGAGACTCACTCCGGACAACTCTCGTTGCCGTTGGGTAACCGTAAGACTGCGTTGAGTGTCGATCTCGAAGAGCAGATGCTGCTGGAGGACAATCCCACGATGACCTTCCATCTGCGCAATGCCGCTGGCAAGGATATCGATGCCAGTGTGAAATACAGGATAGACGGTGTCAAAACCTGGCAGGACTGGCCGACGCAGAAGAAGATAGAACTGTCGTGGATGCACCTGAAGTCTGGTAAGCATACGTTGGAGGCCATCTGTCAGGGCGACACGCTGAAGCGCGACTTCGTGGTGTTCTCCCTCGACGACAAGCGTCCTGCCACAGAGACCAACGACTGGTTCTACCTGTCTTCGAATCAGTTCCCCAACAACGGCAAGCCTATCACCATCCAGGTCGGCTCGTCGGACAAGGATGTCCACATCGTCTATAGCATCTTTGCGAAAGATCAGTTGATAGAGACCGGAGCCGTGGATAAGAGCAATGAACTCATCAACCGCAAGTTTAACTATAAGGAAGAATACGGTGACGGCATCACCCTGAACTTCGCCTGGGTGAAGAACGGCAAGTGCTATACCCATACGGCTTGTATGATGAGGCCCTTGCCTGACAAGAGACTCAAACTACAGTGGACAACCTTCCGCGACCGTCTGACGCCGGGACAGGAAGAGGAGTGGACACTGACCGTGAAGGGACCTGACGGCAAGCCTGCCGACGCCATGCTGATGGCAACGCTCTACGACCAGAGTCTCGACCAGTTGCAGAAGCACCAATGGGGCTTCTACCCATACACCAACCTCTCTACTCCGTATGTCAAGTGGGAGACTCCCAGTCGTTACCCCGTATCGACGTTCGGCTCTTATGCCTGGTCGCGGATGACAATACACAACCTCGTGCTGAGTCATTTCGATGAGGATGTATTCCCCACATGGCACAGTATGAGGTTACGCGGCTCTTCTGGCACGAGAATGATGAAATATGCGATGGTAGAATCTGCCCCAATGATGGCTGGTGCAGCGTTGGATGAGGCTGTTGTGGAAAATGTTGTTGCCTATGAAGAATCATCCTCGCAAGAAAGGATTGCCGGACTGGATAATGGAAAGGAAGAGAAGTTGAAGAAGAGGATAGGAGGAAATGGCATCAATGTGGAATCAGAATCTCAGCAGGAGATGCAGGTGCAGATCCGCGAGAATCTCAACGAGACCGCCTTCTTCTATCCCCAACTGACGACAAACGCAGAGGGTACGATAGCCTTGAAGTTCACGTTGCCGGAGAGTCTCACCACCTGGCGCTTCATGGGTCTGGCCCACACAAAGGATATGTGCTTCGGTATGCTCGATGGCGAGGCCGTCGCCCAGAAGGATGTGATGATACAGCCCAATATGCCGCGCTTCATCCGCGAGGGCGACGAGGCAACCATCACTGCCCGTATCTTCAACACCTGTGACCACGACATCAGCGGCAATGCCACCCTGAGACTCATCGACCCCGAGACCGATCAGGTGGTCTATGAATCTACCGAGCCGTTCTCGCTCGGTGCTAATGCCACCACCACCGCCTCCTATCACTTATCACTGACTGATCAGACCTCACTTCTCATCTGTCAGGTGATGGCAGTAGGCGAGGGTTTCAGCGACGGAGAGCAACACTACCTGCCGTTGCTGCCTTCTACGGATCGGGTGATTGTCACCGTGCCCTTCACGCAGATTGAACCGGGTACGAAGACCATCGACCTCTCGCAGTTGATTCCAGAGGACGGAAAGGGTGGCAAACTGACGGTGGAATATACCAATAATCCCGCTTGGCTGATGATCCAGGCACTGCCCTATATCGGCAAGCCCATCGACGACAACGCCATCTCGCAGAGTGCTTCCTACTATGCCAACAGCATCGGACAGTACATCATCGACCAGAATCCGAAGGCCAAGACCGCCTTTGATCTCTGGCAGCAGGAGACAGGCAACGAGACCTCGCTGATGAGTGCCTTGGAGAAGAATCAGGACCTCAAGGAACTGATCCTCAACGAGACACCTTGGGTGCTGGATGCCGACAATGAGACTGAACAGAAACAGCGTCTCGCTGACTTCTTCGATGCGAACACCATGCAGATGCGCCTCTCATCGTCGATTGAGAAGATGAGAAATCTCCAGCGGAGCGACGGCGGTTGGTCGTGGTGGCCCGAGATGCCAAGCAGTTTCTATATGACTGTAGCCGTCTCCGAGATGCTCGTCCGTCTGAATGCCCTTACAGGCACGAAGAAAGAGACCACTGCCATGCTCGACAATGCCTTTAAGTTCATGGGCCGCGAAGTGGTGGATATCGTGAAGGAGATGAAGAAATGGGAGAAGAAGGGAAGTAAGCCGTCGTTCCCGAGTCTGAAGTGCCTACAGTGGCTTTACATCTGTTCACTCGACGGACGTTCTCTGCCGTCGGATGTGCAGGCAGCCAACGCCTACCTGATGCCTCTCCTGAAAAAAGAGATCAAGAACCAGAGCATTTACGAGAAGGCCCTGACAGCTGTCATCCTTTCGAAGACCGATCCCGCTCGCTCGAAGGAATATGTGAAGAGCCTGAAGGAATACACCGTCTATCGTGAGGAGATGGGTCGCTACTACGACACGCCCCGTGCCGGCTATTCGTGGTTCGACTATAAGATTCCCACCCAGACGATGGCTATCGAAGCCCTGCAGCGACTCACACCAGACGATCAGCAGACCATCCAGGAGATGCAACGCTGGCTCCTCCAGTCGAAGCGCACCCAGGCTTGGGACACGCCTATCAACAGTGTGAATGCCGTCTATGCCTTCCTCAATGGTTGTCCGTTGACCCTCGATGCCGCGAATGCCACGCTGACGGTGGATGCCCAGCCTCTGGAGACTCCCAAGGCAACGGCAGGCATCGGTTACGTGAAAGCCCCGATGCCTGTGGATGGCAAGACGCTCACCGTGGAGAAAACATCGGAGGGCACTTCCTGGGGTGCTGTCTATGCGCAGTTCACCCAGCCCACGAAGAATATTGCCGACCAGTCCTCTGGTCTCAAGGTTACCCGTGAGATTCTGGTGAACGAAGATGGTAAATGGTCAAAGGTAAATGGTCAATTATCTGTTGGCAACAGAGTTTCCGTTCGCATCACCATCGAGGCAGACCGTGACTACGACTTCGTGCAGGTGGTTGATAAACGTACCGCCTGTCTGGAACCTGTGAAGCAGTTGAGCGGCTATCACAGAGGATCCTACTGCACGCCACGTGACTACTCTACGAACTATTACTTCGATATCCTGTCGAAGGGCAAGCATGTCATCGACACAGAATACTTTATTGATCGTCCAGGAACCTACGAGACAGGCAGTTGCACGGTACAGTGCGCCTACGCCCCTGAGTTCCACGGCACCACGAAATCACAAACCCTCATCGTCAAATAATGAATATGAAGAAGATCCTGTTAATACTTATCACTTATCACTTATCACTCTTCTCCCTGTCTGCTCAGAAGATAGTCGTATCACAGACGACGGTCAATGCGGGGCGCACGGGATTCATGCAACCCATCACGGCGACCTTTGAACTCACTAACAAGAGTCGGCGTCATCTGGTCATCGAGAGTGTGAAGCCCGACTGCGGCTGTACGGCGGTGGAATATCCCAAGGAAGTGGGCGCCAACGAGAAGTTTACTATCAAGATGACCTATGATGCCAAGATGTTGGGACATTTCCAGAAAATGGCCGTCATCACGAGCAACGGCTCCAAGAAACCCGTCTATCTGAAAATGCGAGGTGTCGTGGTGCCTGAGGTTCTCGACTATACCGGCAACTATCCCCTTACGATGGGCGATATGTTGTTTGATAACGATGAACTGGAGTTCGATGATGTCAACAAAGGCGACACTCCGATGCAGGAGATCCACGTCCTGAACAATGGTGAGAAACCCATGCAACCACACCTGATGCATCTGCCGCCCTATCTCTCTGCGTTTACGAAACCAGAAACCCTGGAGCCTGGTAAGGGCGGAACTATCTCCGTCACTCTGAACTCCGATAAGTTACGCGACTACGGACTGACGCAGACATCCGTCTATCTCGCCAGTAGGTTGGGTGAGAAAGTGAGCAAAGACAACGAGATTCCCGTTTCTGTGGTGCTGCTGCCTCATCTGCAGGACTATGACGAGTTTAGCAAGGCCCTTGCCCCTCAACTCCAGATGTCAGCGACGGAAGTTGATTTCACTGACTTCGGCGGAAAGTCGAAGAAGACTGCAGAGGTGCTGCTCACCAATACGGGTAAGACCGCATTGAAGATCTCCTCCATGCAACTCTTCACCGGTGGTCTGAAAGTGACGTTAGGTAAACAGATACTGGAACCTGAGCAGAGCACGACACTGAAGATTACAGGCTATGCCGATGACCTGCTCAAACTGCGCACCAAACCCCGTATCCTTATGATTACCAATGATCCCGACCATGCCAAGGTTGTCATTAATATTAATGTGAAGTAGTATGGAGCATCCTGAGAACAGTTCGGAATATGCAGGTCTGCAGGTCAACAGCGGTGTAGAACAGCCGTCGATTATCAATCCTTATCTGAAGCGCAACCGTTTCCGTCGTCGTGAACTCTCTCCTGCTGAGATGGTGGATGGTATTCTGAAGGGCGACGTCACCGTACTCTCGCAGGCTGTGACCCTTATTGAAAGTGTCAACCCCGACCATCAGGCGAAGGCACAGGAGGTCATTAATAAATGTCTGCCATACAGCGGTAACTCCATCCGTGTGGGCATCAGCGGTGTGCCGGGTGCGGGTAAATCGACGAGTATCGACGAGTTCGGTATCCATGTGCTCAAGGAGAAAGGTGGAAAACTGGCTGTCCTCGCCATCGACCCCTCCAGTGAGCGCACTAAGGGAAGCATCCTCGGTGACAAGACCCGTATGGAGAAACTGGCGCTCCATCCCGACTCCTTCATCCGTCCTAGTCCGTCGGCTGGCTCGTTGGGTGGTGTGGCCCGCAAGACCCGTGAGACCATCATCCTCTGCGAGGCTGCTGGCTTTGACAAGATCTTCGTCGAGACCGTCGGTGTTGGACAGAGCGAGACGGCTTGTCATTCGATGGTTGATTTCTTCCTGCTCATCCAGGTGGCTGGCACCGGTGATGAACTGCAGGGCATCAAGCGAGGCATCATGGAGATCAGTGACGGTATCGTCATCAATAAATGTGATGGTGACAATGTGGATCGTTGTCATATGGCGGCTACTAATTTCCGTAATGCCCTCCATTTCTTCCCCAAACCCGATAGTGGTTGGTTGCCACAGGTGCTCTGTTACAGTGGTTTCTACGGCACGGGTGTCAAGGAGATATGGGATATGATCTACGAGTACATAGATTTTGTGAAATCCAACGGTTATTTCGATTATCGTCGCAATGAACAGTCGAAGTACTGGATGTATGAAAGCATCAACGAACACCTACGTCTCAACTTCTACAACAATCCGCATATCAAGGCACAGTTGCAGCCCGCCGAACAGACTGTCCTCGCTGGTCAGAAGACCTCCTTCATTGCCGCCCAGGACCTGCTTGATGAATACTTTAATATGTTGAAGAAATGATTCAGATCGAGATTGATAACGGCAGTGGTTTCTGCTTTGGTGTGACCACAGCCATCAACAAGGCCGAGGAAGAGTTGGCACAAGGCGGTACCCTCTACTGTCTCGGTGATATCGTACATAACGGCATGGAGTGCGAACGTCTCCGTGAGATGGGACTTATCACCATCAACCACGAGGAACTCCGAGAACTCCACGACGTAAAGGTGCTGTTGCGGGCGCATGGCGAGCCTCCTGAGACCTACGAACTGGCACGTCGCAATAACATTGAGATCATCGACGCTACCTGTCCGGTGGTGCTTCAACTCCAGAAGCGCATCAAGCGTCAGTACGACTCCAATGTCTGTATTGCAGGGGATTCACCATCCGCTGCCTCCCAGATAGTCATCTTCGGCAAGAAAGGTCATGCCGAGGTGCTCGGACTGGTGGGACAGACCAACAGTACCGCTATTGTCATCGAGAGTTTCAATGAAGTGAAGAAACTTGATTTCTCCAGCGATATCTATCTCTACAGCCAGACCACGAAGTCGCTCGATGAGTTCCATCGTATCATCGACTACATTCAGACACATATCTCCCCTGAGGCCACCTTCAAATGCTTCGACACCATCTGTCGTTCCGTTGCCAACCGTATGCCGAATATCTCGCAGTTTGCTACCCGCCACGATCTCATCCTTTTCGTCTGTGGACGTAAGAGCAGTAACGGCAAGGTGCTTTTCAACGAGTGTCTGCGCGTCAACCCTAACACTCATTTAATTGAAGACCCTTGCGAGATAAAGCCGGAGTGGTTGGAGGGTATCAAGACCGTTGGCATCTGTGGAGCCACTTCCACGCCCAAATGGTTGATGGAGCAGTGCCGTGAGGCAATACAAAAAATGCAGGGCTAACACCCTGCAATTTTTTTGTACTGATCCAACAGCCATTCTTTCTGTTCTGGTATCGTCATCTCTGAATTATCCAGTAGGATGGCGTCATCAGCCTGACGCAGAGGCGACTCCTCGCGATGGGAGTCGATATAGTCGCGTTCCTCCACATTCTTCAGGATGTCTTCGTAGTAGGCAGGCATCCCTTTGGCCTTCAGTTCGTCGTAGCGGCGCTGGGCACGTACGGAGGCGGAGGCAGTGACGAAGACTTTTAGTTCGGCATCGGGGAAAACAACGGTACCGATGTCGCGTCCGTCCATGACGACACCCTTGTCCTTCCCCATCTGTTGCTGTTGGGCCACAAGGGCACGACGCACGAAGCCGATGGCGGCGATGGGACTGACATGGCTGCTCACCTCAAGGGAGCGTATCTCTTTCTCCACATATTCACCGTTGAGATAGGTGTCGGGCCGTCCTGTCTCAGGATTGAACTGGAAGGATATCTGGATGTTGGGCATCTCAGCCTCCAGTTCTTCTGTCTTCACACTACCGTCAGCGTTGAACAAACCCTTGCGCAGGGCATAGAGGGTGACGCTACGGTACATGGCGCCCGTATCTACATAGACGTAGCCGATTTCACGGGCCAGGTCTTTGGCCATCGTGCTCTTTCCGCACGAACTGTGGCCGTCAATAGCGATTGTGATTTTCTTCATAATTTGTATGATGCGTTGATGAGCAGGCTACTGGCGGATACATGGTACTTGCCATAGCCGATATGGAGTTTGAAACGCTCGAGCGAGATACCTGCTCCGAGTGAGAATCCGGCTCCGTGGGCACTGGATCCCTCGGCATCGGTGATTTTCATCTCGTGGGCGCGACGGAAATTATAGCCTGCTGCCAGATAGATGTTCTCCCCGAGCAGCACATCGGCACCAACAGCGAGATGTTTGATAAAACCCTGATCCCAGTTGTTGAGGCGGGAGAGGGTGGCCGAGAAACGGAAAGGGGAATTGGTAAGGCGCTTGGTGACACCCACCTGGAGATCAAAGGGAATCTTCTCAAACTCCTCGTCGTAGGCTTTCACCTGTCCACCGAGGTTCTTGGCGGCTACAGAGATACTCAGGTTGCCGATGGAATCCGTATAGTTGAGTCCGAGATCAACGCCCACACCGATGGAGTTGTAGTCGGCAATGCTCGACGTGATGAACTTGGCTGTAATACCGCCTGAGATGTTTTCAGTGAGCGCATAGGCGAAAGCACCTCCGATGCAGATGTCCTTGGCAGAGAACTCCCCGATCTCAATATTGTCATAGGTGGTCTGCTTCATCTTGCCATAGTCCATATACTGAGCCGTCACACCCCACGAAGCCCTTTCGCCGATGCCTTTGACAAAGGCGGCACTGGCAGTCTTGGCACCTTCCATATAAGTCATGAAGTTGAGATTGATGGTCTTGTCGGACACGAAGTTCATGAGGGCAGGATTATGGAAGACGAGCGTTGCGTCGTCCTCGTTGAGGGAGATATTCTCTCCTCCCAATGCTGCCACGTGGGCACTCACCGGCAGACGGAGGAAGTTGTACGCTGTCTCAGATTCCTGAGCCTGCGAAGTGATAAGTGATAAGTGAAAAGTGATAAGTAGTAGCAGGATGCGCTGCCACCACTGATACTTGATGCTATGTTTGATGCCCATTTGCTTCACTTTTTCTTAATTCGCTGCAAAATTACAAAAAAACTATGAACTATAATCTATAAACTATAAACTTTTTGTTACCTTTGCACCCTGAATATAGATATATAACGGAAGAAAAGTGGTTTTATTATGAATCCGACGACAAGATATCTCTTGGGACTGATTCTCGTCCTTGCCCTTTGTCTGGTGGCTCTGGAGTGGAACACCGACGGCACAGGGTGGGCCTTCTTCGACACGGCCAGTGAGGATCAGGAGTTGGAGATGGAATTGTCGCCACTACACCGTGAGGACGACGAGGTGCCGATGATGCTTCCGCAGGAGCCTCAGGAGAAGTTGCCTCCCTCGCAGGAACTCAATCTTGTGGAGGAGGATGTGGAGATTGCTCCGGAACTGTTGGAACCCATTGCGCCTCCAGAGGAACCGAAGCAGCAGGAACAAGAAGAGGAGAAACTACCTGAGGCGGTGGATATGTATGATGCACCTCTCGATATCCGTGTGGTGGAGGATCTGCCTCAGTTCCCCGGTGGGGCGGTGGAACTGATGAAGTGGTTGACGAAGAATCTGAAATATCCTGCAACAGCCCAGCAGCGCAAGATACAGGGTAGGGTGGTGGCGCAGTTTGTCATCAATACCGACGGTAGTATCTCCGACCTTGAACTCGTGGAGAAACTCTCTGCGGATTGTGACCGTGAGGCACTGCGGGTGCTCCGTATGATGCCCAAATGGACTCCTGGCGTGATGAATGCCAAACCCTGTCGCACGAAGGTCTGCATCCCCATCGTCTTTAAGTTATGATACAGTATATCGATACACACTGCCATCTGGATGGCGAGGAGTTTGCCGAAGACCACGACTTAGTAGTGGAGCGGGCCAAGGCTGCTGGGGTGGCAAAAATCTTCATCCCTGCCATCGACTTGAAGTCTTGTCAGACGGTAATGGATACCTGTAACCGCTACTTCGGCTATTGCTACCCAATGCTGGGCCTTCACCCCGAGGAAGTGCGTTCCGACTGGCGCGAACAGTTGGTGGAGATTCGTTCACTTATCACACATCACTCATCACTTATCATTTCCATTGGCGAAGTGGGCCTTGACTTTTATTGGAGCCGGGAGTTCGAACAGGAACAAATATTGGCCTTCGAAGAACAGGTTCGCTGGTCGGTGGAAACCCGTTTGCCTCTGATGATCCATTGTCGTAAGGCACAGAACGAGATGATATCTATATTAAAAAGGTATAAGGATGACCTGCCTGGTGGTGTGTTCCACTGTTTTACAGGTAATGAGATTGAGGCGCGCGAACTCCTTCAGTTTGAGAATTTCGTGTTGGGTATTGGCGGTGTGTTCACTTTCAAGAAGTCGCACCTCCCTGAAGTCCTTCCTGCCGTCGTACCTTTAGACCGTATTGTCTTTGAGACTGATGCTCCTTATATGGCACCTGTTCCCCATCGTGGGAAACGCAACGAACCCGCTTTCGTCCTCGAAGTGCTCCGACGCCTTGCAGAAGCCTATGACGTCAGCCAGGAGGAAGTGGCACGCATCACCACAGCCAATGTCCATCGGGTATTTAAAAAACTATAAAATTATAGGGTATATCACTGCTTTTCGCGTGAAAAGCGGTAATTTTGCATCCGCTTAACGCAGGGAGAGGTGCTCGAGTGGTTGAAGAGGCACGCCTGGAAAGCGTGTAACCGGCAAAACTGGTTCGCAGGTTCGAATCCTGTTCTCTCCGCTATTGCTAAGGGGCTGCGATGAGCAGTCCTTATTTGTTTTATGAAAATGATGAAACGACTGATCCTTTTATGTATGACAGGTCTGTTACTGGTGGGACAGCCCGTCGTTGCACAACCTGGCAAAACTGTCAAGGATACCACCACCATCGTACAACCTGACTCCATCGCTCAGGATTCCACCCTGACTGTGACCGTTGATGATGAGGCTTTGTTAGGAGCCGGTGAAGATCCCGACGAACAGGGTGGCGGCTTCCACAAACAGTTGAAGCGGAAGTTCGTCGATGGTAATGCAGGCTTTATGTCGCTGGTGGCTTTAGCATTGGTGCTGGGTCTCGCTTTCTGTATCGAGCGCATCCTTTATCTGATGATGTCGGAGATCAAGGCTAAGAAGTTGATGGCTGACATCCGTGCGAAGATGGAACAGAATGATGTGGAGGGCGCGAAGGAACTGTGTAAGAAGACGCGTGGCCCTGTGGCCAGTGTCTGCTATCACGGCCTGTTGCATGTGGATCAGCCGATGGATGCCATTGAACGTGCTATCACCAATTACGGTGGTTTACAATCAGCCAACTTGGAAAAAGGCTGTTCCTGGATCAAACTCTTCATCGCCATGGCTCCCTCTTTGGGATTCCTTGGTACGGTGATTGGTATGGTGATGGCTTTCGACCAGATACAGATAGAAGGAGATATCACTCCGAGAGTTGTGGCACAGGGTATGAAGGTGGCATTGATTACGACTATCTTCGGTATTGTCGTGGCTCTCATCCTGCAACTGTTCTACAGTTATATCCTCTCGAAGATTGAGAAACTCACAGGCGACATGGAGGAGAGTGCCATAGAACTGCTCGACATCATTGAAGTCTGGAAGAACGCAAATCATAAATCGTAAACATCATGTCCATTGTCTCGCCTTTTATCGCTGACATCATGCTCTGGCTGATGTATATCGCGGTGGCTGCGGCTATCGTGGTGACGCTGTGGTCAGTGGTGAAGACGCTGCGTATGCGGACGAAGGATGATGAGATCATCAACGGCGTGCCTCAGACGCGTATCGCCTGGACAACGGCAGGCTGTTTTCTGGTGTGTCTTGCAGTCACTTATCTGCTGGGCTCGTCAGACCCCCTCATGACCAACGGTGCGCTCTTCACCAGCAAGTTCTGGCTGAAAGCGACGGATATGTTTATCTACACCTCAATAATACTGATCATAGGATGTTTGGTAGGCGTCATCGTGAGCCGGTTCCGGAATTGAATACCTCATCGACGGCAGACATCTCGTTCATGCTGTTGATCTTTTTTCTCGTGACCTCGTCGATGGAAACGGACAAGGGCATCATGCGCCAGATTCCACCGATGCCCGACGAGAAACAGCAGCCGATGGACATCAAGAAAGAGCATGTGATGACAGTGAAACTTGATGCCCACGACCAGTTGTCATTGGATGGTACGTTGTTAATGCCAAAACAATTGACGGAACAGTTGATACAGCGCATAGAACAGGATCGCACAGAGCATGTCGTCAGTATCGAGACCCACCGTGCCACCACCTACGAGGCTTATTTCAAGACACAGAATGCGGTGGTACGGGCGTATGCCTCATTGCGCAACCAGCGAGCCCGTCAACTCTGTGGAAAACCCTATGTTAAATGTTCCCCAGACGAACGTGAGGACATCGACCATTATTATCCCCAACGCATCAGTGAGGCTTTGCCCAAAGAGGAAGGAGGTCAGCCATGAGAGCCATGAAAAGCAAGTTTATGAGGACGTCGCGTTCCATGCCAGGACTTAACCTCGCCTCTATGCCCGACCTCATCTTCACCGTCCTGTTCTTCTTCATGCTGGTGACCCATATGCGTGATGATAACTTGAAGGTACACTACGAAGTTCCTGCTGGTACGGAAGTACAGAAGATGGAACAGAAGACTGCCGTCATCAACCTCTACATTTCTCCAGAGGGCTTACAGATTGACAATCAACTCATCGCTCCCTCGGGCATTGTCCCTTATATCAACGAGGTGCGCAAGGGCCTTTCTGTTGAGAATCAGGATCGCTTGATTGTCAGCATCAAAGCCGACAAGAAAACTCCCATGGGCGTCATCGGCGATGTGAAACAAGAACTACAAAAAGCCTATGCCCTTAAAGTCAACTATAGCGGCACAGAAGAGAGCCCATCAAGCACTAATGTTAATTAAAGTAAAATAGATTCCCCGATGCTTAATGGCGTCGGGGATTTTTGTTTGGCAACGCCTAGAATCTCAAAAACGCCATACCACACCGGGGTAAAGTATGAACCGAATTTCGGGCACTAAATTCCCACTGGGTGAAAGTCTGCCCTGAATCTCGGGCACGAAATTCCCACTGGGTGAAAGTCTGCCCTGAATCTCGGGCACGAAATTCCCACCGGGTGAAAGTCTCAACCAAATCTCGGGCACGAAATTCCCAGGAGGGTAAAGTCCAAACCGAATCTCAGGCACGAAATTCCCATCGGGGTAAAGTCCCAACTGAATCTCAGGCAAGGTTTCACCCACCGTGGTATGGCTTGCCAGAATTTGGGGCATCATTTACCCCACTGGGGTATGACGATTTGAATGCCAAAACCTTCATTGCATACCCTGCAGAAATCCAAACTGAATCCAGTTTGCCTCATTGCATACCTGGCAAAAGTCCAAACGGAAACTCAGGCAAGGTTTTGCCACCCTTGCAACGGTCTGAACCGAATCTCAGGCTTAAAACCAGAACTGCCATCTGCCATCCGCCAGATTTTGGGGATGGGAAAACAACCTAAATTTATTCTGTCGGATGGCAGTTCTGACAGATGGCAGTTAGTTTTCTGGAGTTCTCTCACGAGGCATTCAAAAAAAGAGCGAGGCACTAAAACCTCGCTCTTTTGTAAGTGTTATCTAAGAGATTTATTCTCCAGTTGTTTCTTTATCAGCAGATCCTTCATACCTTTTGAAGGGGAATTTAACGCGCTCTGCTGACCAGATCTGTTTAAGATCAGTAGCAATCATCAAAGGTACTGCACCCTCTTCAGGGAAGTCCACCTTCAAAGCGGTCTCTGTATTACCCTCCTTCTTGAAGACTGTCACTTCGACATTGTTTTCAGAAGAATCGTATCCGTCAATCTCTTCGATAATGTAGAGAGGCTTGTCTTTCAGATTTGGATTCGTAGTACCCTGCATGACGGTAGGATCGAAGTAGTCACTCTTCTTCCATGTAGTGTTACCAATCTTAAGTTCTAAGTCGAGAGTACCACCGAGTGCTCTGATTTCTGCTCTGGTTCCAACCTTCTCCCATACAGGATTTTCGAAACCATTGAGTGGTGTACCGTCGTTATAAGTCTGTATCGTTGCAGCATAGGTCTCGATGACATCCACAACGACATCATTGAAGTCAGAATCGTCAGACATACCGAGGTCCTCAATCATATAGCGCTTGCTAACCTCTGCAGACAATTCTTTCACCTTGTTAGACTGTGGAACATGGGGCTGACCATAGCACAGGAATACCACGTCGTTGAAATCCTTATCGGTCTTTTCTGTACTTGCATCCTCACAACCGAAGAACTTTAACTCAACTTTGTCTTCAGACTCAGGATCTATACCTGGTAGTGATTGAAGATCCACATCTTCAGGTCCAAACTGGAATTCTTTGATATAGCCATTGGCAGTGCCAAGCTTATCATTCAGAGTATTATAAACACTTGCCTGCTCAGAAATTAACAGGTAGAAATGGAATGGTGCATTCACGGGGAGTTTGGAAACATCGATCCTGATAGGCTTAGACTTGATGGCTGTAGCACTCAAAAGATTTTTGCCTCCTTCATTATTATCCTTTGAGAGCGTATGCCAAGGATTTTTGTTATCCTTTTGATACTGGAGATTCTCCCATTTTTTCCATACAGAGATATCCTCGTATATATCATCTCCTGTTTCTTCATCTTCTCCAACCTTAACGGATAAGAAGAGTTCGAAGTTACCACCCGACTCACCCATGAAGATAGGCAGGATATAGAAATCATTCTCAGGAACAAGCATTGTGAAGAATGTTCCCTCCATGATGTGTGGGGTGTTATCGGTACTCTCAGGAAACACTTCCTTCATATAAGCGAGGGTGTTATCCTCAACTTGATACCAATCAAGATCCTTGACCACGCAGTCGATAGCAGGATCAGGCTCAGAAGATTGGGGCCCAGCGGGTTGGAGAGTACCAGGAGCAGCAGGTCCGCCATCTGCAGGTCCGCCAGCAGGTCCGCCAGCAGCAGGTCCAGGAGTACCAGGACCATGGTGTTCACCACCAGGTCCAGCAGGTCCACCATGTCCGTCCTCGGCAGGACCCTTCGCTCTTGCCTTTGCAGGAGAACTGGTGAAGTAAGTTACATTGTAGGTACTGAAGTCCCAGGTCTGAGTAGGAACGATTTCACCATAGGTCTTGATGAAATTAGCCTTGTAGTCTTCGAGAAGTTTTGCCTGCTTAGCGGCATCAAGCTCAGCAGCCTTGTTCTCATCATACAAATCATTGTGTGAGCACGAAACTATGCCCAACACAGCCAACAACATGGCAATCGTCAAAATTTTAGTTTTCATTGAGTGAGAAATTATTAAAATGTTAAGAAGGTTGTTCTACATCAAGCCTTCTTAGAAGACTATCATTTTCGACTACAAAGTTATACTTTTAGACTTAATAAACCAAATTTCTTCTTTATTTATTATCAAAATTATATTTTTTTAATTAAACTGGAAGATAAATGACGATAAAACTGTTGAATTGCAAATGAGACCAGTATTATCTTCTTCTCTTTGGTTTTCTGTTAAATAATCACAAATTTATATGCCAAATTCATGGTTTTATTTCCTTTTTATATAATTTTGTAGTCGAAAATGGAAGTAATCACCATATAAAATTTGCAAATTATTTGCGTTGAAACAATTTATTTAAAAATCTTTTATAATAATTACACGTATGAAGAAAAGTTTATTTATGGGAATCGCATTGCTGTCAGTCGGCTTTGCATTCATGGCTTGTTCTCATGACACAGTGTCTAATGAGAACTATGTAGAAAAAAAGAGAGGTGCTGAGTATCAGCAGGCATTTAACAAGGCTTTTGGCACAATTGCTTCAGGTCACAAGTGGGGCTTTGACCAGACCACAGGTCATAAAACCCGTACGGCTGTGACAGAAACCAATGAATATTGGATTATCCCCGAGAATTGTTGGGGTGGTAGCCAGAACAAAGAAGGCTGGAATGCTAATGAAATACTTGGGTGGATCATAAAAGACGCTGAAGGTAATATACTTCCGACTTTAGCTGACTTTAGTTTTGATAACTACTTCTTGCAGCATGTTGAAAAGGTAAAGGGAAAAGCTGGAAATAGTATTAAATGTATGGAGGCTTTCAATTCTAACACTGGAGAATGGGAGGCTGTTACTAACTTTAAAAAAGGTGACAACCCTAATGGTACTTTTACAGTAACTGCAGAGAATACTTATTTTTATGCTCCCATAAACAAATCAGCACATGGTACAACCTTGATGACTGATATGGGTGGTGCTGCCTACAATAATGAAAATAATAGTGCTGACCCTGCGAATGGAAAATTGTTCCGTTTACTGAAAACTGATGGTACTTATAATTACAACTATGGCTTCTTCAGAAAGACAGCTTATCATAAGGACCTAAAGAAAGATATTGTTAATGAGCCGTTCTTAGCATTTGAGATAGAAGGTGACTACTGGGTTATCAGACTTGGTGTGGGAGAAAAAGCTACAGAGCCAGATCCCGTTCTGGCAGAAGGTCGTGTGTTCTGCGAGGATATGGGTGCCAATGACTTCGACTTCAATGATGTCGTATTTGACGCAAAGATTATGCGTACTGGTGAAATCAATATTAAGGTTCTCGCACATGGTGGTACACTTCCTATCGCTATCGATGGTGTTCTGGTACCACTTGGCCAGATGACAAATACTGGCGTGAACGAGGATGATATTTATGAGTTTACTATTGATGCTGTCAACGGTCAGCCTAAGTATGCAACTATTGATGCAATTCCTGTGACGGTTAACCCCAACGGTGGTGCTGAAAACACCTATAGTCTGGAAGCACCCATAGGTTCAGCCCCGCAAAAGATTTGCGCTCCTGTTGGTACCCTTTGGCCAAAAGAATACACAAAGATCAGCGACGCTTATTCTCCATTTACTACGTGGGTAAGTATTTTGGATCCGGCAAACTGGACATTTGAGATGGATCCTGAAAAGGTATTTATGTTCCAATAAGAAACTCACTATATGACATAAAGAAAGGCTGGCAAATTTGCCAGCCTTTCTTTATGATGCATAGGAGATAATTATTGTTTCAGCAACTTGAATTTCTGCTTCGGAGCAAGGGCGTTGGTTGTTTTCTCGGTATATTCTGCGATTTTGAGCGTGGCCGTCGCCTTGATGTCGCGACTGGAAGCACCGATGCGGAAAGTGTAGATACCATCCTCAGTGAGCCATTGTGAGTTGGGTTCGTCGAAAGATGCCAGGTCGCGCACAGGAATAGTCATCGTCAGGATTTGACTCTCGCCAGGCAGGAGTTCGCGTGTCTTGGCAAAGGCCTTCAGTTCTTGGGCGGGCTTCTCCAGACGGCCCTTCGGGGCTGCCACATATACCTGAACCACTTCCTTGCCACTGACAGAGCCGGTGTTCTTCACGGTGATATTTACTTCTACGCTATTACCTTTTGCCTTGACCACAGGCTTCGAGAACTCGAAAGTGGTATAACTGAGACCATAGCCGAAGGGGTAGGCCACCTCACGATTGAAAGTGTCGAAATAGCGATAGCCCACGTAAATGTCCTCTTCGTGGTTGGTGTAGGCATGCCCAGGAATAGGGCGGTTGCTACCAACCATCTGCATCAGCGAGTAGTTGTCGATACTACCAGGGAAATTCTTTGTGGAGGCATGATCCGTAGCAGCGATGGGCCATGTCATGGTGAGTTTGCCAGAGGGATTCACTTTGCCTGTCAGGAGGTCGGCGATGGAGTTGCCACCTTCCATACCTGGTTGCCAGGCGCAGAGGATTGCATCGGGATAGCCACTCCAGGAGGCTGTCTCGATGACAGAACCTGAGTTGATGATGACTATGACGGGTTTACCAGCAGCGTGGAACGCATTGCAGACATCCGTGATGAGAGCACGTTCCTCTGGGATGAGGTTGAACTCAGTATCAATGTCGCGATCAATACCCTCGCCAGCCTGACGGCCAATGGTAATGATGGCAGCATCGGCAGCCTGTACCTCTTTGTTGATGGCGATAGGCGAGAGTCCGATCTCTGGATATTTCTGCTGACCCATTGATTCTGTCTGGAACCATTTGGCAGGGTGACGCTCTGCCAGGAACTTCACTCGGGCGTAAGCGATATACTTACGGTAGATGTCGGTGAGGGTAGGAGAAGAGTTGATGCCTGCATTCTTCAGACCTTCCAGCATATCGACGACGTATGGCGGATGCACACAACCAGAACCTGTGCCGCCAGAGAGGAAATCGTAGGAGTTCTCGCCAAAGAGGGCGACAGTTTTAATGGAGCCGTTCTTCCAAGGGAGGGTGCCGTTGTTCTTCAGTAGCACAATACCCTCAGCAGCACTCTGACGGGTGATGGCGGCGTGAGCCTTGAAGTCAGGATTATTACTGGCGGGATACTGACGGAAACTCGGGGTTTTGACGATATACTCCAGCATACGACGTACGTTGCGATCTACATCGGTAATGGCGAGTTTTCCACTCTTCACACCCTCGATGATCTCCTGTACCTGGGCAGGCTGACCAGGTTCCATGAGATCGTTACCAGCCTGCACTTCGCTGACGGTGGTAAGTCCCTGACGGATACCAATCCAGTCGGTCATAACGATGCCCTTGTAGCCCCAATCGTCGCGGAGGATGCTGGTGAGCAGGTCGCGGTTACCCATGGAGTATTGTCCATTGATTTGGTTATATGATGCCATGATAGTCCATGGATTACTCTCACGGACGGCAATCTCAAACCCACGGAGATATATCTCGCGGGCAGCCCGTTGTGAGAGACGCTCATCGACACTGGTACGGTCTGTTTCTTGTGAGTTGACGGCAAAGTGCTTGGCACTGACACCAACTTCTTCTTTCTGCACACCGTTGATGTATGCAGCAGCAATCTTACCCGTCAGGAAGGGATCTTCGCTGTAGTATTCGAAGTTTCGTCCGCAGAGGGGATTGCGGTGCAGGTTCATACCCGGGCCAAGGATGACATCGCAGCGGTATTCCTTGGTCTCGTTGCCGATAGCCTGTCCTACTTTGCCGACGAGTTCCGTGTTCCAGGTGGAAGCCAGGCAAGAACCGATGGGGAATGCCGTGGCGTAGTATGTCTTGTCGGTTCCCCTACGGGTTGGATTGATGCGGACACCTGCAGGCCCGTCGGTGAGGACTGTCGCAGGAATGCCTAATCGTGGAATAGCAGGGGTGGTGCCTGCGGCTCCTGCCACAAGGTCGGCCTCGCCGCCAACGACGGCATTAGCACCAAAGAAGTTGTTAGCACCGCCAACGAGTAGTTTGGCTTTCTCTTCAAGGGTCATGGCCTGAAGCACCTCGTCGATGTTTGTGGCCGATAATTTGGGTTGCGCATTCATTGTCATTGCAAGTGTGGTTGCTAAGAAGCAAGTTGTTAGTAATTTTTTCATTGTTATATGGGTTTTAGGGGTTTCTAAGGTTTTCCTAAGATTGACTAGGACTTCCTAGGGGAATATCTTAAACTCGTATCCCTGATCCTTCAGCCATTGGATGCTCTCGGGTAGGGCGGTGCGCAGTTTGTCGATGCTCTTCAACGAGTCGTGGAAGGTGATGATAGAACCATTACGCGCGTACCTTTTTATATTATTAACGACATTCTCTGCAGAAAGCCACTTCGAATAGTCGCGGGTGACCAGGTCCCACATTACGATTTTGTACTTCCTGCTCAGCCATGCATACTGTGGCAGACGCATCCATCCGTGAGGCGGACGGACATAATGGCTATGGATATAGGTGTTGGCCTTCTCAACATTATAACTGTATTCCTTGATGGAATGGCGAATACCGCCAATGTGATTGTGGGTGTGGTTGCCCACCTGATGCCCTTCAGCCTTCACTCGTTCATAGAGTTCTGGATATTTGCGCACATTGTCGCCCACCATGAAGAAGGTCGCCTTCACTCCATACTCTTTCAGTACATCAAGGATGAAAGGCGTTGCCTCCGGGATGGGACCGTCGTCGAAGGTCAGATAGACAGCCTTCTCGTGACGGTCCATCCTCCAATAGGCCTTAGGATAGAGCCAGCGGAGGTATATGGCGGGTTGTTCAATAATCATTCTTTAAAGGAACCTCCTTTAGAATAGTAAATCTCAGAGAGTGACTGCAACAAATTTTCCTTCTGGTCGCTCTTGCTCTTATCAACTTCGTCCTGCAGATTGAGCAGTTGGTTCATGATGTAGAGTTGGATCATGCATTCGCGCTGAGAACTGGCGAAACGTGTGGCATCAAGAGAGCAGTACCATTGCAGATACTGTGCAGACTTCTTCCACAACTGATCCAACAACTCCTGAGCTTTCTTGTTCTGACCTGTCGCTGCGTAGGCACGAGCCAAGTCGAGTGAGCCACTCTGGTAGTCGTGAGGCACGTTATAGGCGGGAATCTCTTTCTCAGCCTTGTCAAGGACAGCCTTAACCTTATCGGTCTGACCTTCTTCGAGAAGGTTGGTAGCCAACTGCGACATCAGACGACGATGGGTATAGCACATCCGCATGACGGTCTCGTCGAGATAGATACCAGGCTTGCTGAGACCTCCGTACTTGTACTTGTTCATCATATTGTCGTACGTCTTCTCAGTATCAAACTGCTTGGTGCCCTCCATTGGAACCAAGTCACCGTGATCGTTCGTGAAATGGGTACGGAACGGTGTGATGCGGTTGGCAAGACCCTCCTGTACGAAGTGTTCGCCAAGGTTCATATAGTTATCTGCTCCCACAGTGGTGGCTACATATACAGGACGTGTCCAGTTGCATTGGTCTATCATCTCAAGCATCATCAGGTCGCCCTTATACAATGCGCTCTTGCCCTTCAGCGAGATGACCATCTTGTCGGGGATGGAGTCGGCTGCCATCATCATACCGCTTTTGCGGACAGCCTCCTTGTCGATGGTGACGTAGACGGTGTCAGTGGGTATGACATGCAGATCCTGATTCTTTGTGCGGACCCAATATTTCAAGATGTTCTTCAGTTCGAAAGGATCCTCGCCAAACTGTTTCTTGGCTTCTTCTGGTGCTTCCTTATAGAGTTGCAAGACCTGCTCCTTCAACGATGGATCTACCTGTACGTACTCATTTGTACCTGCACAGTATTCCAGTCGGCTCCATGTGATGGGCACGCTGGGAGAGTCGTAAGCAGGACGGCGCATCTGATCGATATACCAGTCGGTCTGCAGATAGGAGAGGTTGCAGACGCGCGCATCGGTACGGAATCCTTCGGTATCCTGGTTGTACCAGAGTGGGAAGGTGTCGTTGTCGCCGTTGGTGAAGATGATCGGGTTGCCGCTCTCCTGCAACGTCATCAGATAGTTCTGTCCGAAGTCACGACAGCAGTAGCGGTCAGAGCGGTCATGGTCATCCCAGGTCTGACTGGCCATTTGAATAGGCACTACCAGAGATACGAGGGATACAAGGATGACAAGGACGAGATTCTCTTTCTTTATCTTGCGCTGGATCCAGTCGATGATAGCAGTAACACCCATACCACACCAGATAGCGAAGGCATAGAACGAACCGGCATAGGCATAGTCGCGTTCACGGGGCTGCATCGGTGTCTGGTTCAGATAGATGACGATGGCCAGACCAGTCATGAAGAACAGGAAGAACACCACCCAGAACTGGCGGATGCCGATGGGATCGTCGATGGTCTTCTCGCCCACCTTGCGTTTGCGTGTGTACCAAGCCTGCCAGAAGAGACCCAGCAGACCCAGGATGAGCGGCATACAGTAGAACACGTTATGGCCTTTGTTCTCCTTCAAATCGTCGGGTAGCAGACTCTGGTCTCCCAGACGGGCATTGTCGATGAACGAGAAGCCTGTGAGCCAGTTGCCGTGCTCCAGTTCGCCATTGCCCTGGATATCGTTCTGACGACCGGCGAAGTTCCACATGAAGTAGCGCCAGTACATGAAGTTACACTGGTAACTGAGGAAGAAACGGATGTTCTCCAGTTGCGAAGGCACCTTGATCATCATCGGCTCGCCACAACGGTCGTAGGGCACCTCAGTGCCATCCACACCACCCATCCAACTCTCGTAGGCACCGGCATGTGCTGCATCGTACATGCGGGGGAACAGCATGTTCTGGGCATATATGTATTCATCCTTCGTGCGGACGATGAAGTAAGAGTCCTTCTCGTCGGCAGAGGCTTTTTCCTTGCGCTGATAGACGGGCTTGCCCTTTGACATCTCGGGACGGCACATGTTTCCCTCCACCTTGAGAGCCACCTGTGAGGTATAGGCCTGACCGTAGAACAACGGACGGTTGCCGTACTGGTCACGTCCCAGATAGTCGCCCAGTGTGAAGATATCCTCCGGCGAGTTCTGGTCCATCGGTGGGTTTGCCGACGAACGGATGACGATGAGTGCATACGTGGAGTAGCCGATCATCAGCATCAGCATACAGAGCAGGGTCGTGTTCTTGGCACGGGCCGTAATAAGCGGCAATTTCTCGCGTTTGAGTTTCAGGACAAACCATAGGGCAGCGAGGACAATGACACCAATGATGAAGGCCGCCCATCCCCAACCGTAGAACGGAATGCCGAGCATACCGAAGGCCAGCAGGAAGGCGATATTCTGTACTGTCACGCTATGCTTCTGCGTCTGTGTCTCATAGACAGCCCAGATGACACAGGCCACCAAGAGGATGATATAGATGATCTCACCCGTATTAAACGGCATACCAAGGGTGTTGACAAAGAACAACTCGAACCAGCCACCCACGGTGATGATGCCTGGCACGACACCATACAGCACAGCAGCGAGAATCACCACAGAGATGGCCAGAGCCACAAGAGAGCCTTTAAGGTTGGCATTCGGGAAACGACGGTAATAATATACCAGACCGATGGCCGGTACACAGAGCAAGTTCAGCAGGTGGACACCGATAGAGAGTCCTGTCATGTAGGCTATCAGCACCAGCCAACGGTCACTGTGAGGCTCGTCGGCCTGATCCTCCCATTTCAGGATGAGCCAGAACACCACGGCGGTAAAGGCTGAGGAGTAGGCATAAACCTCACCCTCGACGGCAGAGAACCAGAACGTGTCGCTGAAGGTATAGATGAGCGCACCCACAAGACCGGAGGCCTCGATGGTAATCATCTTTGCCAGCGTCATCTCCTCCCATTGATCAATGAGCAGCCGCCGTACCAGGTGCGTGATACTCCAGAACAGGAAGAGGATACACGTGGCTGACAGCAGCGCACTCATAATGTTCACCATCATGGCCACTTGTGAGGGGTCGCTGGCAAACTGCGAGAAGAGGTTGGCTGTCAGCATGAAGAAGGGTGCCCCAGGGGGGTGTCCTACTTCCAGGCGATAACCAGTGGTAATAAACTCTGGACAGTCCCAGAACGAGGCTGTCGGCTCAATCGTGGAGCAATAGACAAAGGCGGCAATAAAAAACGTAAGCCAGCCGAGGACATTGTCCACTAATCTGAACTTTTTCATCTATAATATGATCTTTTACGTTAATTTCCAATTTGGGCACAAAGGTACGAAAAAGAAGTGATAAGTGATAAGTGATAAGTGATAAATAAACTTAAATGAATAATCCTGCCCCGTAGATTAAGATAATGTAACGGAAAATCTTTCCGAGTGTGATGGCGATGAAAGTGATGACGATGTTGGAACGCATTAGTCCCAGGGCAATGGTGATGGCACTGCCCAAGATGGGCAGAAAGGCGAAGAATCCCATCCAGGCGCCCTGTCCTCTCATGAATTTCTGAGCCTTGGCAAGATCCTGTTTCTTCACGTGCAGGTATTTCTCAATCCACTCCATCTTGCCCATGCGCCCTATGCTGTAGTTCACGATACTTCCCAACACATTGCCAATGGTGCCGTAGATCATCAGGATCCAGGGGTCGAGCCCTGTCGCCATCAGACCAATCATGACTGCCTCGCTGGAGAACGGAAAGAAACTGCCAGCCAGAAAGGCGGCAATCAGCATCCCCCAGTAGCCGTACTGTGTCAGGAACTGAATAATGAAATCCATAGATTGAATACGGTCAGGATCAGGGCGACACCTAAGATGGCAAAGAAGGCGATATTGGTGAATCGGGTGCGTGTCAGCGATATGAAATGTGCTATGAGAGGACTCGTTGCGATAATCATCATGCGAAGTATTATGTCATATTGCTGAGGCTGTAAAATCAGAAAGACTGCTGACACTGCATCTAAGAAGATGAAACTGTAATAGATCTGACGGATGCGTATATTGTCCATAAAACTGGTGCGCAGATAGTGGATCAAGCCTGTGATGGATAACACCACGATGAATGCAAAGGTCAGCATCAGAGGTAGGGAAAGTGTTGTGGCGTCAACGTAATAGTCTCCCAGCGGTTCGAAATGCTGTGTAAACAGAATGAGGTCGTCACCATACCGCCATAGTACCCATGTGAACAGACACCAGTAGGGCAATAGGAATCCCAACAGGGATGCTACGAACGTGCGTATGCTCATGGAGTAGATAAAAAACACCATGATAATCCAATAGACGGGGATAAACCAAAGTGTAAGAACATGTGTCAGACTGCCTATGCTAAGGAACAGGAAGGCATAGAATGTCAAGCCTGCAGCTTTTTTGTCCTGATAACTTCGGAACAGGAACAGCAAACTGGCTGCTAAACACACCTGAGTGATGGCTCCCTCAATAGATGGGAACAGAAAACTGGCGACGCACGACAATACGATGAAAATTGCCGACACAGAACGGCTGTAAATGCGTATCAGGGCGTTGCTATTGTTAAGTTCCACCATCAGATAAGTCGCAATCGCAAAACAAGCGAACTGTATCCACCACTGTTGTTGGATCAGTCCGCCCACAAGCCATACCACGACACCATATGCGGCAGCGGCAGGGAGTGTGTAACGGCTTTCGGCTACCTTGTTCTGAATCCTTTTGATCACGCTTTCCTATTTACAAGTCTGCACCGATGTCTCGACGAAAATACTTGTCGGTGAACTGTATCTTCTGGGCTTCCTCAAACGATTTCTGCAGGGCTTCAGCCTTGTCTTTTCCATACGAGGAGACGGCAATCACACGTCCACCGGCTGTCACCACCTCCCCGTCCTTCAGAGTTGTGCCACTGTGGAAGACAATGGATCCTTCCACTTGGTCGATACCTGTGATGGGATAGCCTTTCTTGTAGGCTTGCGGGTAGCCGCCGCTGACGAGCATCACACAGACGGCAGCACGGGGGTCAAACTCTATCTGACGCTTGTCGAGATTGCCTGCAGCCACACCCTCAAACAAATCCACGAGGTCACTCTTCAGGCGTAGCATCACACTCTCTGTCTCTGGGTCACCCATACGACAGTTGTATTCGATGACGTATGGCTCAGGCTCGCCAGTAGGTGTATTTGTGCGGTTGATAAGTCCGAAGAAGATAAAGCCTTTGTAGTCGATGCCTTCGGCAGCCAGACCTTCTACCGTCGGACGAATGATGCGATCTTCCACCTTCTGCATCCACTCTTTGGTTGCAAATGGTACTGGTGTCACGCTACCCATGCCACCTGTGTTCAAACCTGTATCGTGCTCGCTAATGCGCTTATAATCCTTAGCCTCGGGCAGAATCTTGTAATTCTTACCATCGGTAAGTACGAATACGGAACATTCTATACCGCTCATAAACTCCTCGATAACTACGCGACTTGAAGCATTACCGAACATACCGCTCAACATCTCCTTCAGTTCTTTCTTAGCCTCATCAAGGGTGGGGAGTATCAACACACCCTTGCCAGCACAGAGCCCGTCAGCCTTGAGAACGTAAGGCGCCTCCAGCGTTTCAAGGAACTTCATTCCTTCTTCCAGATGCTCACCATCAAATGTCTGATAGCGGGCTGTGGGAATGTTATGACGCAGCATGAACCCCTTGGCAAACTCCTTCGAGCCTTCCAGCACAGCACCAGCCTTCGAGGGACCGATCACAGGGATGTCCTTTGTGCGGGCATCAGTCTTCAACTCGTCGTAGATACCCTTTACCAGTGGATCCTCTGGACCTACCACCACCATGTTGACGGATTTCTCTACACAGAACGTCTTGATGGCCTCAAAGTCGTCGGCCTTCATGGGGATGTTCTCGCCTACGTTGCTGGTTCCTGCATTACCTGGGGCAATGTAGAGTTTCTCACATTTCTCACTCTGAGCGATTTTCCATGCGAGGGCATGCTCGCGCCCACCACTGCCTAACAATAAAATCTTCATATCTTTTTTACCTTTTCTTTACCTTTTCACTTTTTCACCTTTTCACTTTTTCACCTTTAAGTAGTCCTCAAAATACTGGGTGATGCGTTCATGGAGATGCACACTGGCATGCCCCCGCATGTTATGCTCCTCACCTGGGTAGGCAAAGAAATCTGGCTGAGTACCCGCCTTGATACAAGCATCGAGGAATGAGAGACAGTGCTGGGGAACGACGGTGTTGTCATTATAACCCGTGATAATCTGCAGTTTGCCCTTCAAGTTCTTGGCCTTGCTGATGAGGCTGGTCTTCTCATACCCCTCGGGATTATTCTGTGGTGTACCCATATAACGTTCGCCATACATGACCTCGTACCATTTCCAGTCAATGACAGGACCACCAGCCACACCTACCTTGAAGACATCGGGATAGTTGGTCATCAGTGAGATGGTCATAAATCCTCCGAAACTCCAGCCGTGGACGCCGAGACGGTTCATATCGACGTATGGCAGGGTGCGCAGATAATCAACGCCTTTCATTTGATCCTGCATCTCTATCTGTCCGAGTTGGTGGAAAGTGGCTTGTTCGAAGTCACGTCCACGGTACTGGCTGCCACGATTGTCAATGATGAAGACGATGTAGCCTTTCTGCGCCATGTATGTCTCCCACGTACGACTGGCCCAGTGCCAGGAAGCCTGTACATTGTTGGCGTGAGGACCACCATAGACATACACCACTGTGGGATATTTCTTTTCAGGGTTGAAATCAGCGGGCTTCACTATCCTGTAAAATAAATCAGTAGTGCCGTCAGCCGCCTTGATACTGCCACACTCAAAGATCGGTTGTCGATATCCTGCCCACGGATCCTTGGCTTCAAGGAGAGTCGTGGGGCGGGGGGACTTCTGGGTGATATCAACCACATTTATGACCCGGGGTCTTGTCGGTGTGGAGAATCTGTCGATGAGGAAATTACCTGATGGTGACAACTCTCCGTTGTGGACACCATCTGTCGTCTCTAACTGCTTGATGATTCCCGTCATGGCGACACTATAGAGTTGATGATGCAGGGGATGCTCCTTGTTGGCCTTGATGATGATGCTCTTCTGTTTTTTGTTGAAGCCTAAGATATCCATGACGACCCAGGAACCACTCGTAAGTTGTTTCAGTTCCTTGCCGTTGATGTCAAATAAATACAGGTGGTTGTAACCGTCCTTCTGACTCTGCAAGATAAACTTCGTGGCATCCCAGGGCAGGAACTGGATGGGGTGGAGGGGCTCGACGTATTTGTCGCTCGTCTCACGGTAGAGTTCCGCGATGCGATTGCCAGTCGTAGCATCATAGGAGATGAGATGACAGTCGTTCTGTCCGCGGTTGAGTTCGAATATATAGATGGTGTTGCCGTCGGGGCTCCAGGCGATATTCGTAAAGTAACGGTCTGTGGGATCTCCTGCCTGCAGATAGACGGTCTTGTCTGTTTTCAGGTCATAGATACCGACGGTCACCTTGTGGCTCGTCATACCAGCCATCGGGTATTTGTCGGGCTCGTAGGTGGCTTCGCGTGGGAAGATATCCACCTGCGGATAGTCGGCCACCATGCTCTGATCCATGCGGTAGAAGGCGAGGCGCTGTCCGTCAGGACTCCAGAAGGTGCCTTTCTCAATACCGAATTCGTTGCGGTGGACACTCTGTCCATAGACAATCTCGCGTGAGCCGTCGGTAGAGAGTTTGTGCTTCTTTCCCTCACCATCCACGACGTACAACTGGTTGTCCTCTACGTAAGCCGTAGCCCGTGACTGGGCATTCCAGTCGTTGGCTGTCTGACCAGAGATACTGTCCTGCCACACAATCTTCTTCTCCTTGAAATCAACGAGGATAAAAGCTTTCTTGTTGCCTACAGCCACCAGAGGCTTGTCAGGGTAAGGGAAGGTGGCGTTCATCAGATGACGTACGTAGCGGTTGTTCTCCTCGTTGCTCTCCGCCCATCTGTTGATGTCGTTGAGGGTGAAGAGCCGTGTCTTCTGACCTGTCTTTGCGTCGATGGTATAACACTCCTCCACATCTGTCTGAATCAGTTGGTCGCCCCACCATGTGAGCCACATGTTCTTGGGCTGCAAATTGCGGTAGTTGGTGCCGCCGAAGTTCAGGTCTTCGAGTGTAAACAGTTTATCTTGCGCAGTCATGGTTGTTGGGGCTGTTAGAATGGCTAGGATAACTAATCTAACTAGGTTCACTAGCCTGACTTTAATCCTCTTCATCGTCAAATCTCCTATCTTTTTTGTTGAAGTTGCGTCCTCCTTTTCCGAAATCACGTCCACCTTTGCCTCTGCGGTTGTCGCGGAAGTCACGGTCCTTACGATCTTTCCTGTCGTTGTGGTCCTTGCGATCCTTCCATTCCTTCTTGTCGTTGCGGTCATTGTTGAAACTGCGCTCTTTCCGGGGATTGCGTTCTTTCTTCTCCAGATCATGACGGTGGAAAGTGAAGGTACGGATATCGCCTTCCTCGTTCTGTTCTGTTTCCTCCAAGCGCTGCTTGAACTCCCGTTCTTTCTTGAAACGATGTTTTTCAGCCATCTGACGCTTCTCATCTTCTGTCTTTACAATACCGCCGTCGTGACGGAAATCTTTCAACTTTCCGTCGAACATCTGGTATCTGCGGAACTCGCATTCCAGAGATCCGTTATAGAGTGGAATCTTGATGCTGGGTTTCAGGCCGATCTGTTCGAAACATTCCTCGCGGTAGGAGAGTATCCACGCGTCGTTGCCCTTGAACTGGTGCTTCAGACGTTCACCAATCATCTTGTAGGTGCCCAACAGGTCGGGTGTGGAGATCCGTTCTCCATAGGGCGGATTGGTAATCATGATACTCTTGTTGCTTGGCTGCATGAAGTCCTTGAAATCCTGTTGTCTGATGGTGATGTCATTTGATAGTCCTGCAGCCTTCACGTTCATGATGGCTGTGTTGACAGCCTTCATCTCGATGTCATAGCCGTAGATATGATGCTTGAACTCCCGTTCCTGACTATCGTCATTATAGATTTCATCGAAGAGGTCTGCGTCGAAGTCGGGCCATTTCTCAAAGGCATATTCCTTGCGGAAGAGACCTGGTGCCATATTCTTGGCGATGAGGGCAGCCTCGATAAGCAGTGTGCCTGAGCCACACATGGGGTCGATGAAGTCGGTGTCGCCCTGCCAACCTGACATCAGGATCATACCTGCTGCCAATACCTCGTTCAATGGCGCCTCGACACTCTCCTGCCTGTACCCACGACGATGCAGAGATTCTCCGCTGGAGTCGAGACTCAGTGTACAATTATCTTCTGCAATATGCATGTTCAGGCGGATATCGGGATTGGCTACGGAGATATTCGGACGTTTGCCTGTCTTCTCACGGAACTGATCGACAATAGCGTCCTTTACTTTATACGAAACAAACTTGGAGTGGCGGAACTCTTCGGAAAAGACCACAGCATCAACGGCAAAGGTCTTTTCTGTCCCAAGGAATTCTGTCCAGTCTATTTTCTTGATTTCTTCATACACCTCATCGGCACTCTTTGCCTTGAAATGCATGATGGGTTTGAGGATTCTGATGGCGGTGTGCAGTTGGAAGTTCGCACGGTACATCATCTCTTTGTTACCTGTAAACGAAACCATCCGCCTACCTATTTGTACATTGTTGGCCCCTATCTGGGTCAGTTCTTTCGCCAGCACAGGTTCCAGTCCCATGAACGTTTTGGCGATCAATTCAAATTCTTGCTCCATTTTATAGTTAATGTGGAAAATCAGAGTGCAAAGGTAATGCAAGTTGGGCGAAAAAACAAATAAAATGCAAAAAAACACCGTTTATTTCTTGTTATTCCATTTTTTTTCTTAATTTTGCCACGTCAACAATCGTAATTATGACAGAAATCATCTTAGATACCCTCTTTGATACATTAACAGGTGTTTTCTCTTCAATCCAAGTGATGTGGATTGTTGCTGCTCTTTTGTTTGTGTTCTTGATCTTCCAGATTTTCAAGCAATATAGAAACAGAAAGAGTTTGCAGAACGAGTTGTGGGAGATAGATAAGATGATGCAGAGCAACATAGAATATGAATTTGTGCTGAAGGCCATGCGTCTAGCCACCTGGCATATTGACCCGAAAATGCGTACCATCACCTTCGATAATGACTATCGCGAGGATACTGGCAACTATATCCCTGATGCAGGTACCAATATCAATGACTGGATCCTCCATCTCTTGCCGAGTGACCAGAGAGTGGTGCGAAAGGCACTGGACGATATCTGTCTGGGCGATACAGATGTTTTTCATCAACAATATCAGGTGAAGTCACTGATTTCGGGTCAGTCATATTGGGAGGAGAGTTATGCCACCATCGGTGATCGTGATGGTGATGGAAACCCCATGAAGATTGTGGGAGCCTCCATGCGTATTGACAACCGTAAGGAGATGGAGTCGGCCCTGATTCTTGCCCGTAACAGGGCTGAGGAGAGCGACCGTCTGAAGAGTGCGTTCCTGGCAAATATGGGTCATGAGATCAGGACACCGTTGAATGCTATCGTGGGATTTGCCGATCTCCTGTCTGTGGTAAATAGCGATGAAGACCGTCAGCAGTTGATTCAGGAAATTCAGAACAACAACCAGAAACTTCTGCACATCATCAACGGTCTTGTGAGTATGTCTGAGATTGAGGCAGGTGCACGTAGTTTGTCAGTGAATGCAGTCGATCTCAATGCCATTTTCCGCGAGATGCAGGAGCGTTTCCAGCCCAACACCGATGTGCCTATCTCCTTGTGTATGCCGGAAACAGAGTTATTGGTACACTCTGACAAGGATGCGTTGTCGAACATCATCGAGCATTATATGCAGAATGCCGTTAAATTCACGATGTCGGGTTCTATTACGCTTGGCTATGATCTTGAAGGCGAACAGGTGCGCATCTGGGTGAAGGATACGGGAAGAGGAGTTGCCGAAACCGACCAGGAACGAATCTTCGAGCGTTTTGTAAAGATTGATGAGTATGTACCCGGAACAGGTCTCGGCCTTTCTGTAGTGAAGTCCCATGCCTCACACCTCGGTGGTACAGTGGGTGTGGAATCGGAACTGGGCAAAGGTTCCCGCTTCTGGGTGCTGTTGCCTGTTTGATAGATTATGAAAAAAATACTGTTATTATTTTCCCTTTTGTTTTTGGTTGTGCCTTTCCTGAGGGCGCAGGATTTCTCGTCAGTTCCATTGAGCGACTCCCTCTTCGCGCGGATGCAAGGTCTCTCTTATCCTAAGGGATGTACCGTAGCCCGTAGTGACCTGCGCCATGTGCGGGTGCTCCATTACGACGCAGAGGGGGAGGTTCACAAGGGTGAACTGGTGTGCAACAAAGCCATTGCGCAGGATCTCGTGGATATCTTCCGCAAACTCTATGAGGCCAGATATCCGATAGAGAAGATCCGTCTGATTGATGAATATAGCGCAGACGATGAACAGTCGATGAGAGATAACAACACCTCCAGTTTCTGTTATCGTAACGTGCCTGGTACGACAAAACTCTCCAAGCACGCCATGGGTATGGCTGTCGATATCAATACGCGTTATAATCCCTATGTACGAAAGGGGAAGGACGGACGACAGTTGATCTCTCCCGATAATGGACGTGTCTATGCTGACCGTAGTAAGTCGTATCCTTATAAGATTGTGAAGGGCGACTTGCTCTACAGGCTCTTTATCCAGCATGGTTTCCGTTGGGGTGGCAACTGGAACACGATGAAGGATTACCAGCATTTTGAAAAATAAATGGCTTTTCTGAAACTTTTTGGCTGTTGTTTACGTCAAACAGTCAGAAATTCAAAAAACAGAACGGTTATGAAAGCAAAAAAGAGTTTGATGGCCAGCCTCTTGGTGCTGGTATTGGCACAGACAATTGTGTCGTGTGTGTCATGTGTGTCGTGTGGGAGAAAGAGCATAGAGATCTTCGACGAAGGACCAGAAGTGACACAGATTCGTCCACTGAAAGGTTTCGAGAAGATTGAGATTCTGGGTTCCCCCACGGTCTATTACACCCAGGCAGACACGTTCTCTGTGCGCATAGAAGGTCCCGAGAATCTGGTTAATAATATTTTAACGTCAGTAGATGATGGTACGCTCTTTATCCGTAACAGGGGCAAGATTGGGATGGTCAACATCAACTTTGGCAATATGAATGATCTTTCCGTGCATGTTACGTCGCCCGACCTGGTAAGCGTGTTGCTGAGTGGATCAGGCGATTTCATCAGTCAGAAGCATATAGACACCGATGAGATGAGTATTGTGTTGCGAGGCTCTGGCGACATGACTTTCAACGACATTCTCTGTGATCATTGTACCACAGAACTGACAGGCTCAGGCGATGTGGATATCCAACGGCTGGAGGCCATCACTTCCAGTGTGACCCTGATTGGCTCAGGCGATGTGGAACTGTTCCAGTGTAACGTGCAGGAAACGGATATCACGTTGCGTGGCTCAGGTGATATCGATGTGCGTTTCGATGGAGACTGCAAGAAGGTCGATTGCCAGTTGGTGGGAAGTGGCGATATCAGTCTTAGGGGAAAAGTCAGGCAGTATAGCCAGCAAAAGAGTGGCTCTGGCGACATCGATACTGATAAATTAATGATAGAAAAATAAATTTATCTAAAAAGATTTCCCCGTATCCCAAATAATGCCTACCTTTGCAGTCGTAAATGAAGTATGCCATCATAGCGGCTGGTGAAGGATCCAGGCTTGCTCAGGAAGGAATAGACAGCCCTAAACCTTTAGTTAAGGTAGGAGGGGAACATCTGATAGACCGTCTGATTCGTGTGTTCATGCAGAACGGTGCCACGGAAGTCGTGGCTATCTGTAACGAACAGATGACAGAGGTTCAGCAACATCTGCATAAGATACAGGAAGAGGGACAAGTGCCTCTGAAGTTCATCGTCAAGTCAACACCCAGCAGCATGCACAGCATGTGGGAACTGAGTCGTTGGCTGGACGATGAACCTTTTGTGTTGACGACTGTCGATACCATCTTTCGCGAGGGAGAGTTTGCTGCTTATGTGCAGCGTTTCCAGTCGTTGGCAGGGCAGGGCAGTGCCGACGGATTGATGGGTGTCACCGACTATATCGACGACGAGAAACCTCTTTATGTCGCTACTGATGAAGACTTGCAGATTACGGGTTTCCTCGACCAGTGCGAACAGCCAAAGTACATCAGTGGTGGCATCTATGGCCTGACACCCAGTTCCATCCCCGTCTTGAACCGTTGCATAGAGCGTGGGGAGAGTCGGATGCGCAATTTCCAACGCGCCTTGGTGACAGATGGCTTGCGCCTGAGGGCTTATCCCTTCTCGAAGGTGCTCGATATTGATCACGCCAGCGATATCCGGAAAGCAGAAGAATTCTTGAAAGGATGAAGGTGTTGATGATACAACGGGCCGAGCGGTTTTCGCCTAATTCCGTCGAGAAAGATCAGGCGATACTGGAGGCAGTGGCAGAGAGATTGCAGCAGCAGGGATATCTGGTGGAGATGGTCTCAGAAAATACTGGGGGATTGTTTCATCTGTTCGAAGTTCGCGAAACACTGGGGGATTGTCCCCTGTGTGTCCTTACCATGGGGCGCCTACCAGAAACACTTGCCTGGTTGGAGGCGCAGCACGTCAAGGTCATCAATACCCCTGAGGGCGTCAGGAATTGCGCCCGTAGTCGGTTGCAGCGTATCATGGAGCACATAGGCACCCCTATTCCTCCGCAGGAAGGTCCTGACGGTTACTGGCTGAAACGGGGTGATGCCGCTGCCCAGTCAAAGGGCGATGTGGTCTTTGCAGCAGATGGTGATAGGCTGCACCAGGCGATAGCCGACATGGAGCGGCGTGGCATCCGTGAATATACGGTGAGTGCCCATGTTGTGGGCGATCTCGTGAAGTTCTATGGGGTCTGTGGCACGGGATTCTTCCGTTATTACTACCCCACGGACGATGGACAGACGAAGTTCGACGATGAACGTCGGAATGGTGCTGCACACCATTATCCGTTTGATGTCTGTGCCTTGCAGAGTGAGTGTGAACGACTGGCTGAGGCTGTAGGAGTAGATGTCTATGGCGGTGATGCGATCATCAGGGCTGATGGTTCGTTTTGTCTCATCGACTTCAACGACTGGCCCAGTTTCTCCCGCTGTCGCGAAGAAGCCGCCGAGGCAATAGCCTCTTTACTAAATGGGAAATTGTCAAATTGTAAATAATATAATGTCAACATTTAAGGAATTACTGAAGTTATCGTTTAAGTCAGAAGACACGGAGGAGTGGCTCGATGTCCACTTCACCCGTCCTATCGGTTTGGCGTTCGCCTTACTGTGGAATAAGTTTAATATCCACCCTAATGTCATCACCATTCTCTCCATCTTCCTCGGAGTAGGGGCGGGAATCATGTTCTACTATACCGACCTGTGGCATAACATCTGTGGCGTATTGTTGCTGATGTTTGCCAACTTCTGCGACTCCACCGATGGTCAGATGGCACGTATCACTGGCAAGAAGACCCTGATTGGCAGGATGCTCGACGGATTTGCTGGCGATCTGTGGTTCTTCTCCATCTATTGGGCTATCGTGTTCCGCCTGTGGCCTCAGAACATCCCTGGCACGGATATCCAATGGGGCATCTGGGCATTCCTGCTCTGTGCTTCGGCGGGTTTCATCTTCCACTCCAAACAGAGTTCACTGGCCGACTACTACCGTCAGATACACCTCTATTTCCTGTTGGGCAAGGAAGGGAGCGAACTCGACAACTACGCCCAGCAGCGGAAGATCTACGAGAGTCTGCCCAAGGACAAATGGCTCGACCGTATCTTCTACTTTAATTACGCCAACTACTGTAAGAGTCAGGAGTCGCGCACCCCGCAGTTCCAGGCGTTCTTCCAGAAGGTGAAGACCCAGTGGCCAAATGCCGAGGACATGCCCCAGACGTTGCGTCAGGACTTCCGTAAGGGCAGTTTGCCGCTGATGAAATATACCAACCTGCTCACCTTCAATACGCGGGCCATCATCATCTACGTCACCTGCCTGTTGAACTGTCCCTGGGTCTATCCGCTGATAGAACTCACCGTGTTTCAGGTCATGTACGTCTATATGCACCGTACCCACGAGACCCTCTGCGCTAACGAAATGGCAAAATTGTAAATTGTCAAATTATAAATGATACGGGCTTATATCTTCGACTACGGCGGTACCCTCGATACGGGTGGACAGCACTGGGGCAAGGTGCTCTGGCACGCCTATGAGCGTCAGCAGGTGCCTGTCACGGAGGCTCAGTTCCGCGAGGCGTATGTCTATGGTGAGCGTACGTTGGGCAAAAATCCCATCATCCAGCCCGACTTCACCTTCCGTCAGACGTTGGAGACCAAGTTGCGCCTGCAATTGGAATACCTCAACTTACCACTTGTCACTTACCACTCATCCCTTCTCGACGATCTCTACGCACGCACCAAGGCCGAGACGGCACATAGCGTGGAGGTGCTGCAGGCGTTGAAGAAGAACTTCCCCATGGTGCTCGTCAGCAATTTCTACGGTAACATCGCCGTGGTGCTGCGTGAGTTTGGTTTCGAGGGCCTTTTCCAGCAGATTATCGAGTCGGCCGTGGTGGGCGTGCGCAAACCCGACCCGCAGATCTTCACCCTCGGCGTGGAGGCGTTGGGCTTGCAACCCGAGGAGGTCGTGGTGGTGGGCGACTCGATAGACAAGGATATCATCCCTGCCAAGAAGGCTGGTTGTCATACGATATGGTTTAAGGGCGAGGGCTGGACGGATGATCCCGTCGATGAGTCCATCCCCCATCAGATAATAACAAACTTAACGGAATTATTATGAATGTCAAGATAAAGATTCTGCTCGTACTTATCACTTACCACCTGTCACTAATCACCTTATCTGCCCAGCAGATAACGGGTCAGATTACCGATGCGCAGACGGGTGAGTCGATACCCTTCGCCAGTGTGCAGTACAAGGGCCATAATGTTGGTGTGGCCTCCGATATTGACGGTCATTACCAGATAGCCCGTCATAACGGCTGGGGCATCACCTTCAGTGCCGTGGGTTATGTGTCGCAGACGGTGATGGTGGATGGCAACCTGAAGAGTCCTTGCCATATCAACCTGAAGCCCGACAACACGCTGTTGAAGGAGGTGACGGTGAAGTCGAAGCGCGAACGCTATAGTCGTAAGAACAACCCCGCTGTGGAGATGATGAAGAAGGTCATTGCCGCCAAGAAGAAGACCGACCTCGACAACCACGACTTCTACCAGTACAACAAATACCAGAAACTCACGCTGGCCCTCAATGAGATCACCCCTGCGCTGCTCGACTCGCCTAAATACAAGAAGAAACAATGGCTCATCGACCAGGTGGAGACCTGTCCATACAACAACAAACTCATCCTGCCTATTTCCGTCGATGAGACCGTGTCGCAGAAGGTCTATCGCAAGAAGCCCCACAATGAGAAGGTCATCATCAAGGGTATGAACTCTAGCGGTATCAACGATCTGGTGCAGACGGGTGATATCCTCAATACGGTGATGAAGGATGTCTTCACCGATGTGAATATCTATGACGACCAGATCCGTATGCTCCAGTATCCCTTCACCAGTCCTATCGGGTCCGGGGCCATCGCCTTCTACCGTTATTATATCGAGGATACCATCTTTGTGGAGAAGGACAAGTGCTTCCATCTCCATTTCCTGCCCAACAACCAGCAGGACTTCGGTTTCCGTGGCGACCTGTATATCCTTGCCGATAGCAGTTGGCAGGTGAAGCGCTGTGAGATGACCATCCCCAAGAAGAGCGACGTGAACTTCGTGGAGAATATGCAGATCACCCAGGAGTTCCGTCAGTTGCCTAATGGCGAGTGGGTGCTCAGCGTCGATGATATGTTCACTGAGATCAAGTTGGCCAGTTTCCTGCAGAAGTTTGCCGTCATCCGCAATACGCGCCTCACCGACTATGCCTTCGACGAACTGCCCCGCCAACTCTTCAAGGGCAAGAAGAAAGAGGTGAAGGATGTTAATGCCATGATGCGTGGCGACGACTTCTGGGCGCAGTACCGTCAGGTGGAACTCACCAAGGGTGAGAGCAGCATGGATGCCTTCATCCATAACATCGAACAGATCAAGGGCTTCAAGTATCTCATCTTCGTGGCGAAGGCCTTCATTGAGAACTTCGTCGAGACGGGCACCAAGAAGCACCCGAGCAAGGTCGATATCGGTCCTATCAACACCATGATTACCAAGAACTTCATCGATGGTGTCCGTACCCGTATCTCTGCGCAGACCACTGCCAACCTCGATTCCAACTTCTTCTTCCGCGGCTATGTGGCTCGTGGATGGGATTCGAAGAAATGGTATTACAAGGGCGATATCATCTGGTCGTTCAACAAGAAGGAGTACCTGCCGCGCGAGTTCCCGATGCGCACGCTGACCCTCTCGTCGTCCTATGATATCGAGTCGCCCTCGGATAAGTTCATGCGCACCGATAAGGATAATGTGTTCACCGCCTTCAAGTGGGCGAAAGTTGATAAGATGCTCTTCTACAACCGCCAGTCGCTCACCTTCGAGCGCGAGGAGGACTGGGGCTTCCGCACCACCGTGTCCTTCAAGACCGAGGAGAACGAGGCTGCTGGCTCGCTCTATTATATCCCGCTATCGGAGAGCAGCGACCGTAGTACATGGACCAACTGGAGTCACCCTGTGGCAGAGCGTGCCACTCGGATCTATGAGCACAACGACCAGACCATCATGCCCGACGACAGTTGGACACCCGCCGCCTCCCGTAAGTTCCGTACCACGGAGATTCGCGGTGAGTTGCGCTTCGCCCCGGGCGAGACCTTCGTCAACACCAAGCAGCGTCGTGTGCCCATCAACCTTGACGCGCCTGTGTTCACCGTCAGCCAGACCATCGGCATCAAGGGCCTGCTGGGCAGCGACTATAGTTACAGTCTCACCGAGGCTAGCATCTACAAGCGTTTCTGGCTCCGTTCGTGGGGAAAGATGGACTTCCTCATCAAGGGCGGCATCGAGTGGGAGAAGGTGCCCTATCCGTTGCTCATTATGCCACAGACCAACCTCTCCTACATCGTACAGGACTACACCTTCGAGGCCATTAACAATATGGAGTTCCCGATGGACCGTTACCTCTCTGCCCATCTCAACTGGGACCTCAACGGCAAGATCCTTAACCGCATCCCCCTCATCCGCAAACTCAAGTGGCGTGAGTGGATTGCCGTGCGCTGTCTGTGGGGCGACCTCTCCGAGAAGAACAATCCCTTCCTTGAGAAAAATGCCGGCAACCCGCTGCTGATGTACTTCCCCGAAGGCTCCTATGTCATCGACCCGAAGAAGCCCTATTGGGAGATTTCCCTCGGCATCCATAACATCTTCAAGATTATCCATGTGGAGTATGTGCGTCGTATGAACTACAACGAACTGCCCACCGCCCACAAGCACGGTGTCCGCTTCATGGTCCGCATGACGTTCTAAAATATTTCCTAGCCCAAAATTTCTGGTAAGTCATACCCCACCGGGGTATGGCCTCAACCGAATATCATGCATATATACAATAATGCCCGCTAATCAGGCGGGCATTATGTTTATAGATAAAATGTTTGGTATTACATGCGGCTCTTCCAGAGTTTGGTCATATCCTCGAGGGTCTTGCCTTTGGTCTCGGGAACGAGTTTCCAGACGAAGAGGGCAGCCACGACGCAGAGGATGCCGTAGAGACCGTAGGTGAACCAGTGGCCGAAGTCATCGCCTTCGCTGAGGTGCATGTTGAACATGGGCACGAAGGTGGAGGAGACGATGAAGTTGGATATCCACTGGGCTGCCACAGCGATAGCCACAGCACCACCACGGATGGTGTTGGGGAAGATCTCGGCGATGAGTACCCAGCAGATGGGACCCCATGAGAACATGAAGCAAGCAGAATAGAGGAGCAGTGAGGCAGCGGTGACGAGTGCAAGGCTGTCGTTACCGAAGGTAAGTGCTACACCAAAGGCGCCCAGCGCCATACCTAACGAACCCCAGATGAGCAGTGGCT
>JAGCPK010000112.1 GCA_017965725.1 Prevotella sp. | reverse complement strand
TAACGGTAGCCGTGATGGTAGCCTCGCCGTTGCCTTTAATCGTCACCTTACCGTCGCCATCAACGATGGCTACTGACTCCTTGTTAGATGCAAAGGTCACCGTACCGTCACCTATCTTCGTCAGTGTATTAGTGAAGTCTGCGTCTCCGTAAGTCTTGTTGACGGTGGCAGTCGTATAACTGATGCTGCCTGCGGCCTGTGAGATGGTGAACATGTTGATGGTCTCACCGCCAGCATATTTCTTGGCAGCAGCCACAGTCGCCTTGATGGTATGGGTACCAGTCTCTGTAGGAGGCGTCTCCGTAAATGTATCAGTCCCTTGGGCTTTATATGTGAACACCACAGTACCATTCCCCGGGTTACCAGATACCTGAGGCACATGGGGGTCAGAGCCATATGTCCATCCCGTCAAACTTACAGAAGGTGTAATGGCTATAAGTGGCTGGAATTCTGCCGTTACCTCCACATTAATATAATTGTCATTAGGCATCGTAAAGGTGTATTTGGTGGTACCACTCGGATCAGCCGAAGCATCGGTTGCCGTAATCTCCAGCGTCTCGTTAGACACGTTTATACCTTCTGCCTTGCGTCTCACCTGTACGCCACCTCCGTCGAGAGATGTTGTGGCGGTGAGGTCATCTACCGTCAGATAATAGCCCGATGCAGGCGTTGCCGTCAGCGTACATACACCGTTCGTTATCGAATAACTCACTGTTCCTGCAGAGGTTGATGGCTTAATCACTATTGTCACAGTTTGCTCTGCCCTTGCTCCGAAACTCGTCAATAGCAGCAGGGCTGCAATGGTCAAGACTTTATTCATATATCGTTTCATATTTCGCGTACCTTATTATTAATTTTACAACTACTTAATCACAACCTTCTATTAATCACGACCTTCTTACCGTTCTTGATGTAAAGGCCCTCCTTGGTAGGTTTCTTCTGCAGTTTGCGTCCGTCCATCGTGTACCACTCGTCAGCGTCGTTTTCTTCATCGGCCTTCAGTGACTGAATAGACGTAGAACCTCCTTCGTCATAGATGATGCTCAGTTTACGGGCACCACTGGCATTGTTCACTTCCAGATAACAGCGACCTGTAGGAATACTTCCTGTGGTCACCTGCATCAACAAGTTGTTGTGAAGTGCATAGACGGTTCCGGAAATACCCGATACGGGAGTCGATGCTGTCGTTCCCTTCAGCAGGTTGCCTTCGGCACTGCTGTTGGTCGTCGTCACCGTCGAATTCTTCTCTAAGAATACCGGTACGTTCTTCGGCACATATTTGATGGCCTTCACAGTGGCACTGGTAGAGTTGACGGCTGTCACAATATATGCCATAATACCCTCAGGCAACTCCAGACTCTCTGTGGTCGAATAGAACGAAGCCCATGTCTGTCCATCAGCGAACTGTATGTCGCCGTTTTCACCGACAGTAAGCGTACGGTTCACAATCTCGAACGACTTGGTCACCTCGCCTGTAAAGTTGTCCTTACCCGTCACTGTCACGTAGTATGTACCGACATCCTTACCACCTTCGTTCGTGATGTTGTAGTCGTTGGTTCCCAGCGTCAGATTGCCGGCCTTCACAGCAGAAATGGTTGCGGTCTGTATTGCACCGGAGTAGGGGAGCGACGTTTGCGTCAGTGTCACATCAGTGATTGTTGCAGGACTAATCGTTACCATCACCTTGTTCGACTCGCTGGCTTCAATGCCATTATAGTTGGCATTGCCATTGACCTTATAATAGACGGGGTAAGTACCGGCATTCGTCTCTTCGGGGATGGACTCGGTGAAAGTACCCGTCAACGAATTACTGTACACCAGTGTACCAGCCGATACGGTACCATCCTCCACCAAAGCCTGGGCAACGCTGGTATAGGTCAGTGTCTTCGCAGTAGGAGCCTTCGTGATGGTCGGAGTACCCTTTGCGACTGTCAGTGTGTAGGAAGCACTCGTAGAGATGTAGTTGTCATTTCCTGCAAAAGTTGCTGTGATCACGACATCACCAACAGCCAGAGGAGTGATGGCACCTGTCGTCCCATCCACTTCAGCGATAGTACTTGTTCCAGCCCCATAAGTGACTGTTAACCCTTCTGGTGTTGTCGTCAGCGTCGGTTTCACGAATGCTGATTCATTTCCGAAGGTGATGGTGGCTGTTGTCGGTGAGAAGGACAAGGTCGGAGTTGCCTGACCAATATGGAAACTTGTAACCTCTTTTGTGCCGCCATAGTTTCCGATACCTGTGAAGGTTATCTTATAGGTGCTGGCGTCAACCATCGACTGGACACCCGTCTCATCCGTTCCGACAACCTTCTTATAACTGACGGTATAGTCAGTGCCAGAAGTGAGTTCTGTCTCTGATGTAGAAGATGCTTTCACGATAGGAACATAGGGCGATCCTGTATAGGTGGCGCTTACTGGAAGCGTCACAGGACATGAGGCAATATCCATCTTTGTCGTGAATGCCTGAGAAGCAACCGGGCTCAACAGATAACTATTGTTACCCAAGGCATATCCAGCCCAAGCCTTCAGTGTTCCTGTTTGAGCTGTTACGCCAGTGCCAGTTAATTCCGTCAGGGTGGGGTTGTCGGCGCTATGTGTATATTCCGTTCCGATCGATGGGTCGCCCCACGTATAGAATATTGTTGTGTAACCTATATTGGTGATTCCGATTTCATCTGTATCGAGATAAGTCTTATTTGCATCAAATGCTATCGTAGGAGCAGACGGCGTTGCTTCGATAGCGATTTTCACGGAGTCTCCCAATATTACATAATCACCGGAGGTAGATTTACTGAAGGTCAGATAGATGTCGTCTTTTCCGTAGCCCGGCACTGATAACTCATTGTTGCTATCATCGAATGAGTACCCTGTTTTAGCCTGTAAATTGATAGTCACTCCTGTCAGGTGGTTAGATGGCTGTATATCCAGCGTTGTTGTTGATGTCGAAGAATATCCATCTGATATCACCTTGACGGGATTCTCTGTCGAGCCGAAGCGGACACCCGTTGCTTCCTCACTCTTCACGGTTCCAACTTCCACCCAAGCCGTCAGCACACCGGGACTGGTCATCTTGATGCCACCAGATGGATAATCTGCATTTGTGATGTCAGTGAGGCTCGCGTCGCTATAGTCGAATGAGTATTTCAACTGAGGACTCAGACCAGAATACAATACAGTATTTGATGAAGGAAACTTGTCAGCATCGGCATAGTCAATTGTGGCGTAAGTGTAGAAGTCTGTACCATCTACTACATTCTGAAGTTGAGGTTTGGAAGGACGCTTGATTGACCATATCTGATCGCCTGACTGATAATAGATCAATCCGTCGTAGGTGATATTCCCGCTGCTGAATCCGTCGCAAGGAGATGTTGCAGAAGTAATCGTCAGATTGCCATTATCTTCTCTCACAAACCCGATAGAAGCGTTCGTCTGCAAGCCAACAAAGGCATACGATATTGAACTCGGGAGATCGATGGTGTTTGTGCCGATCAACTTCACTGTCAGACCTTCTATACCCGTCTCAATAGCGCTGGAGCCCACATAGTTGTTGAGGGTGAGGATCTTCTCACTTCCACTCACAGTATAAGAGATATTTCCAGATGTTCCATTGATCGTCTGACCGCTGGCGATGGCATAACCACCGACTAAAATATAACTGGAATTAGTCGTAACAATTGCTGATGTCTGAGATGAAGGTACCCAATTGATACCTGACCCCAAATCTGGTAATGTGCTATTTACGAAACCGTTGAGTACAGTATGACCATCGTCGCTGGTGAGTGTCAATGAACTGTCATCTTCTCCTTTGATGAATTTTATTCTTCTACTAATATTGCTATTGATGCAATACCCACCAACACCAGTCGTGGTGTTGATACTGTTAGTGCCCTTAACCGCTACTGTCAAATCTTGTTCTATATAGCTGTTTATTGTCAGATTCGTATTGACACCATCCAATGTCAAAGTCCGGTTACTGGCATCATAACTGATCGTTCCTGATCCTCCAGCAGGCGTTATGCTTGCAGTGGCGCGGTTGGCACTGGTAATCTTATCAGTACCGATTTCGAAATAGGTGACATTTGTAACGGCATTGACATTGATGGATGATCCTGTTGCACCTGCAGGCGTGTATTCTTCACCTAAGCTAATAAAGTCCAATCCGGAATTATAATCGCACGATGCGAATCCATCTATTGATATGTTCACGTATGGGAACAAAAGTTTACCCGTTGGAGTGTTGTCGGCGTTAAGATCAGATGTGAAGGTCAGCGTGGCAGTGGATGCTGTGGAAGAGATACCTGTTGCCAACTGGTTTTGATCGTTTGCTCCTGTTATCACGTTCTCTCCTTTCAGATAAATGGTCAGGTTGTCAAGTCCGTTGACGATTCCACCTGTCAGCGTGGCACCATTCAGTGTCAGGATGTTACCATTCGTTCCGTCGTCTGGGGTAAATGACACGTTTTTGCTTCCGAGAATGTCATCCATATTACGTGACGTCACCGTTGTTCCAGCTACCGTCAAGTCATAAGCATTCTGATACCATATATCAACCTCTGAACTTGATTCCGTATATTTCCAGCCCGATGTAGTGCTACCGGCTCCTGCATCCTCCCATGTACTGCTGTTGGTAATGGTATAATTTTCAAGCATGTCAGCCACTGAAGAAATACCACTAACAGATAAACCACCATAAACAGAGGAATTATCAGTTTCAAAAGTCAAAGTAGAAGTCCCCGAGCCTGTATATTTAAATACTTTTTCATTTGCCATTTCGATGGTGTTGTCGCCGACTAATTTTATCTTCAGCCCATTAATATTACTCGAGACAACATTACGATCATTAAATGAACTAATATTCAGAGAATAACCGTCAAATGTCAGGGTGTTGGTTGAAGCATCGAATGAGGCCAATGTCCTGCCATTATAATCTTTTATGATGCTCGAAGCATTGGCGGCTACTACTGGGATTTTATTTACAACCAAGTCGTAACCTGGAAGTTCACTGATCATGACATTATTATCATTAGAGGTATTAGAATTCAAATCACCTGAGGCAACATCCAACGGAGTGGCAATGTTCAAAGTCACATTATTGCCAGCGAAAACGTTTGATGATGAATAAGACATATTCAGTCTCAAACATCCTGTGGGTGTGGCTGTTGACTGAATGGTCACCGTCACAGGGTCACCGGTTAAACTCTCAAATGTTGAAGAACTGCCTGACGAAAGCGTATTATTGCCTACCACTTCGATTGTTAAGTCTGAAAGTGAGGTGCCGATGGCCCCCGTGCTGGCATTGTTCAGCGTCAGGGTATGCGTGGATTGATCAAAACTGACTGTGCCATCTTTGAAGAAGTCTGTTGCATTGCCTGCATAAATAAACTTCTCATCAATCTTCACACCATACGAAGGAACAAATCTGGCTTTAGATGTTGAACCGTCCGTGAAGTAGTACATATAGGAAGTATAATCATCTGTTTCATAAACCGTTAACATCGGTGCGAGTTCCTTGCTGACAGTGACGTTACCAATCTCACTTACACCAACATTATCTGTATTTGTCAGCGTCAGGGTTCCTACTGTGCTGCTGGTCGATTTGAAGGTCAGTGCAGGTGACGCTGCCGGTGTGCCATACACTTTGAGACAGGGCTCAGTCGAAGTCGTAATGCTGTTCGTTCCCTTAATATCGATAGTGAGGTTAGGCAAACCAACTTCGATCGGGTCAGTCAGAGTAGCACCATCCAGTGTCAGCGTATAGTAGGTTGAGCCATCTGTCATACTGACTTGTGAGGAGAATGTCACCGTACCATCGTTAAAGATATCATCACCATTAGCCTCTGTCACTTGTACACCTGCAACGATCAGGTCATAGGTTGGCAGAATGGCATTCATATATCGATATCGGTCGTTAACAGCGCTACCTGAGGATGAACCAGTCACGAGGTTGCTCGTCGGAGGATTCGTATTGTCGTCACCATAGCAGGTGACACCCTTATAGAGTGTCAGCGTGCCGTTGTCTGAACCACTGTTACCTGCTCCAATTCCCTGAGCACTTGTAGAACCATCGCTACCGCCAGTAGCCGTCACAGTACCGCCATATATCTTGACGGTACCGCCATTACCTCCGTAACCGCCGCCGATACCGGCACCTGTGCTACTTCCTATTGCCGTCACAGTGCCACCATAGATCTCTACTATGCCACCATCTGAACCGCTACCAGTCCCAATACCGCAGCCACCGATACCGGCAGCGATGCCGGTTGAACTAGTTAAACCACCAAAAACTTGCTCTGCATCACCGACGTGGACCTGGTTGGAGGCATCAGCCGTGATTTGACCTCCGTGGATATAAATGCTGCCGCATCGTACATAATCACGTGCTTGACCGTCATTTTCCACATAATAGGATCCGCCAATGGCGGCACTAAAGTATGCACTAGAATGGTTTTGGTCGTCCCAATCGTCGCGTGCTGAAGCAATCAGTGTACCAGTGCCATTAGTCTGGCCATAGATGGTCAGTGAACTTCCAGCAGGAACGACGATACCTTGTGATGCCGTCAGTGTACAGCCGTCACAGAGAAGGAGTTTGGTATGACCAGAGATTTCAATAGGGGCATTGATGACTGCGTTCTCTCCCAATATATACCAGCCTGTTCCCATCGATACCCGAGTTGTTGAACTAGTTGAACTTAAAACCATCGTGTAGCCTTCGCTTTCTTTGATGGTTTCCGTTCCGAACGATCCATTGCTATACTCAAGATAAGTGTATGCCCTCGCACCAAACGGTAGGAGGAGCACTGCAAACAACACCAAAAGCCGTCTTAGCCTTCTTGTCAGGTTTTGTTGATTCAATGATTTTTGTTTCATAATGGTTTTTATTTTTTATTGTTAATTGTCGATTAAGTAGCGTAAATACACTATTCGGGTGCAAAGATACAAAAAAAAAATGAAAAACACAGTTTTTCTATATTAAAATTTAAAAAAACAAGTGTTGTTCCAGGTCACTTGTCATGAATAAGAGGCTAAGACATTTAAGTGTTACACGGTGTGATGCTCCTGTTATTCATAAACTATCTTAATTTTTGATGTCAAAAGGCGCATAATCACATAATTTTGATTATCTTTGCCAATAGAATCAAATTAAATTGAAATGAGGATAAATCATATTGCAATGTACGTCAAAAACCTTGAAGCAGCAAGGGATTTCTTCGTAAGATATTTTGAGGCAAAGTCGAGTGACAGGTATCGCAACCCTTTGACCGGTTTCAGTTCTTATTTCGTGACTTTCGATGACGGTTCAAAATTGGAGTTGATGAATAGGCCCGTCATGTCTGACGACAAAAAGAAACCCAACCGAACGGGTTATGCCCATCTCTCTATTTCGGTTGGTAGTAAGGAAAAGGTGGATGACCTGACAGAGCGGTTTTCCACAGAAGGCTATCATGTGGAATGTGAACCACGTGCTACGGGCGATGGCTTCTATGAGAGTTGTATCAAAGGCATTGAAGACAACTTAATCGAGATAACGATATGAACAAAGCCTGCAGATTTGCGGGCTTTGTTGTTCATAGAGTCCATTTCAAACGCTTTTAACTGTTAAGGGGCGTATTTTTATGCCCTGAGTGCGGGGACGCTTTCCCCAGGGTGGGGTTTTCTTCTCCTGAGTGTGAGGACGCTTTCCCTGGAGTGGGGTTTCCCTCTCCTGAACGCGAGGATGCTTACTACAGGTTGTGGTTTTCATCCCCTGAACGCGGGTGTGGTTTCTACAGGGTGGGGGAGCATGCCCTGAGTGCGAGCACCGTTTTCCCCACCTCGGGGACTTATAAACTTATTCACTTATAACTTTAGACATTAACGTTTTCTGTTTACCAATTAACCTCAATAAAGAATATTATAAATATATTAAGATATATTTATAATATATAATATTTATAATTACTATTCTTACTACATCCTATCCTCTACATAAATCATAGTCAAAAACCTTAATGTCCAAAGTGAATAACTTATAACTTATAACTTTTCTCCTGCCTTTTTGGTTTCGAATATTTTTATTACTTTTATCCCCTAAAGAATCTTGCTGTCTTATTAACAACTTGTTAAGTATATAGAAACTTAACAAAGACCAGTTATCACACGGCGGACGGGAACATCCCTTCTCACGTGGCTATAGAGAATCTTCGCAATCTCTGCGAGAACTGGCTCGATGAGTAACTTTTTCTGCGAAAAAACTCAAAAAAATATGGTTATTTGCTCTTTTTTTTGTACCTTTGCACTCGTTATGAAAGAAGTAATTGTAAAAGACGCTCGGTTGCAGCAGGCAGCGATGGAGGGGATGGACGCCTTCGTACAGGTGTTTGTCGATGCTATCCGTGAGGCTATTGGCGGGGAACTGACAGCAGAGAACATGCCGGAATTGAATGCCGATCAGATCACGCTGCTGGCATGGGACATGCTCCACGAGGAGTTGATGGACGGCGGCTTCGTGCAACTGATACACAATGGGCTGGGGGAGTTTATCTTTAAGAATCCCTTTGCCAAAGCGGTGAAACTATGGGGTATGCGTGACCTGTCGAAGTTGATCTACGAAGCCCACACCCTCTGGCTGAAGCACCGTGAGGAGATAGAGAAGGAATGTAGCGACGAGGAGTTTATGGCGCTCTTCGAGAAATATCCTGAGTTCGACGACCTCGACGATACGTTCATTGAGAACGAGGAGGAGTGGACGGACGACATCGCCCACTATATCGACGACAACCTGGAGCGCTTTGCGACCATTGAGAATGAATAAAATAATCTGTTATCTAAAAGAAAAGAAGATATGAGAAATCATCTGAGACTGACATTGTTGAGCACTTTCTTGCTGTTATGCAGCACAGTGGTAACTGCACAGGACAGAACCCTGCTGATATCAGAGTCGGGCAGCCCCTATACAGAACAGGCGTGGTTTTCCTATGGATGGGGAGCACCCATCGACGAGGATGACATCGCCAACAACTGGAACCTTGGTAAGCGTATCATCTCGGCTGCCTATACTAGAGAGGGGTGGCTGTTGGTTATGGCCAAGAACACCGAATACATCCATCAGGCATTCTCGCTGACCCAGGAGTGGCCTGAGGAGTGGATCGCTGAGAAGACCCAGAGTAACTATGTTATCACGACCATCTCGAAAAGTGAGAAGAACTGGTTTATGGTGATGTCGCAAGGCTCGGATATCTCCAGTCAGCGCGTGTGGCGCAACGACTGGTCGGAACTGGCTCCGTGGATCAGGGAGAACAAAGCCAGCGGTTATTACATCACTGACCTGGTTTTCGACGGTGAGGCGTGGACGGTGGTGATGAGCCGTACCAACAAATACACCACGCAGGGCTATTTCTGGTCGAAATCGGTTCCGGAGATGATGGACAGGGTGAAGTCAGAGGTGTTTGCCAAAGGATTCAACCTGCACCAGGTGGTGTATGGACATGGCCACTATGTGGTGGTGTATGGCAACTACAGTCGTGGCAACGATCGTTTCCAGAACCTGCAGGTTGACCCCGAAGACGCCAAGGCATATATCCGCCAACAATGGAACAGGTCGAATAGCATTTCCTATGTCGGTGGAGGCGGCTTATGAACAAGGAACAGGAACTGCTAAGGAAAAAAAGCCCGGTTCAGATCAAGAACAAAAAGGCCTCGTTTGAGTATTTCTTCATCGAGACCTTCACAGCAGGCATCGTGCTGACAGGGACGGAGATCAAGAGCATCCGTCAGGGAAAGGCGAGCCTGGTGGATACCTATTGCACTGTGATCAATGGCGAACTGTGGGTAAAAGGGATGAGCGTGAGTCCTTATTTCTACGGCTCGTACAACAACCACGTGATGAAGCGCGACAGGAAACTCCTGTTGACAAAGCGCGAGATCAGACAGTTGGAGAGTGCCACGAAACAGACGGGTTACACCATCGTGCCGCTCCTCGTGTTTATCGACGAGAAAGGGCGGGCGAAGATGGATATCGCCCTCTGTAAAGGCAAGAAAGAATTTGACAAACGTCAGACGCTGAAAGAGAAGGAAGACCGACGCGAGATGGACAGGGCAATGAAGGTTTATAAGTGATGAGTGATAGTGAAAAACGGGCTTAGCGAGATCATAAAGGAACGGATTCTGGTGCTCGACGGGGCGATGGGAACGATGATTCAGACCTACAACTTGTCTGAAGCCGATTTCCGTGGTGAACGCTTTGGTGCGTTTGAGGGTCAGATGAAGGGCAACAACGACGTGCTCAATCTGACGCGTCCTGACGTGATTGCCGACATTCACCGTCGTTACCTCGAGGCAGGTGCCGACATCATCGAGACAAATACCTTCAGCAGCCAGCGTATCAGTGAGGCCGACTACCAGTTGCAGGATTATGCCAGGGAGATGGCACTCGAAGGGGCGAGGATCGCCCGTAGGGAGGCAGATAAGTTCTCGGCGGCGGAAAAGCCACGTTTCGTGGCTGGCTCCATCGGGCCGACAAACAAGACCCTCTCGATGTCGCCCGACGTGAGCAATCCTGCTGCGAGGGAGATCACCTACGACGAACTGTTGGAGGCCTATATGGAACAGGTGGATGGTCTGATGGAGGGTGGGGTGGATGCCCTGCTGATAGAGACCATCTTCGACTCGTTGAATGCGAAATGTTGTATCGACGCCTCGATGCGGGTGATGCAGCAGCGAGGGGTGGTGTTGCCCATCATGCTCAGCGTCACCATCAGCGACCTGGCAGGACGCACGCTCTCAGGACAGACGTTGGAGGCGTTCTTAGCCAGCGTCAGCACCTATCCCATCTTCTCCATCGGCCTGAACTGCTCGTTTGGTGCCACGCAGATGAAACCTTATCTACGTGAACTGGCTCGGAAAGCACCTTATTATATCAGTTGCTATCCAAATGCAGGCTTGCCCAATGCCCTGGGGCTCTACGACGAGACAGCAGAGACGATGGCGCCTAAGATGGCGGAGATCGTGGATGAGCAACTGGTGAACATCATCGGTGGCTGTTGCGGTACGACGGATGCGTTTATCCGTGCCTATGGGCCGATTGTGAAAGGCAAGAAGCCCCATGTGCCGGCTCTGAAGTCCCAGACGATGTGGCTCTCAGGTCTCGAAGTGCTCGACGTCACCCCAGAGGTGCAGTTTGTGAATGTGGGTGAGCGCTGTAACGTGGCTGGCTCGCGGAAGTTTCTGCGACTGATCAAGGAGAAAAACTACGACGAGGCCGTTGCCATCGCCCGTAAACAGGTGGAGGACGGTGCCCTCGTGATAGATATCAATATGGACGACGGGTTGCTCGATGCCAAGGCAGAGATGCAAACCTTCCTCAATATGATTGCTGCTGAGCCCGATATCGCCAAGGTGCCCGTGATGATCGACTCTTCCGATTGGGAGGTGATACGGACGGGACTGAAATGCGTACAGGGCAAGAGCATCGTCAACTCGATCTCTCTGAAGGAGGGTGAGGCGAAGTTCATTGAGCACGCCCAGGACGTGATGCGCTATGGCGCTGCTGTCGTGGTGATGTGTTTCGACGAGGAAGGACAGGCCACCACCTACGAACGTAGGATTGAGATAGCCCAACGGGCCTATAAGATACTGACGGAACGGGTGGGTATGAATCCGCTGGACATTATCTTCGACCCGAATATCCTCGCCATCGCCACAGGTATGGAGGAGCATGATGCTTATGCTGCCGACTTCATCCGTGCGACGGCATGGATACGGGATAACCTGACTGACGCGCATGTCAGTGGCGGTGTGAGTAACCTGAGTTTCTCCTTTCGAGGCAACAACTATATTCGTGAGGCCATGCATGCCGTGTTCCTCTACCACGCCATCAAGGCTGGAATGGACTTCGGTATCGTAAATCCTTCGACGAAAGTTACTTACGCCGACATCCCTGAGGCGCAACTTGAAATCATCGAAGATGTGGTGCTGAACCGTAAAACCAATGCGTCGGAGCGATTGATTGAATTGGCTGGTGAACTCGCCACAGCGGAAGCGAACTCTTCAAAAGATCCTAACCTTCTTAGAGATTCTAAGGGCTCTGGTGATCCTGGGGCATCTGGTGAACCAAGGACTTCACTACTCGTCGAGGAACGACTCTCTCAGGCATTAATCAAAGGTATTGGCGACCATCTGGAAGAAGACCTCAAGGAGGCTCTGGAGAAGTATCCCCATGCAGTGGATATCATCGAGGGACCGTTGATGGCGGGTATGAACACTGTTGGTAAACTCTTTGGAGAAGGAAAGATGTTTCTGCCACAAGTGGTGAAGACTGCTCGTACGATGAAACAGGCGGTGGGCATCCTGCAACCCTATATCGAAGCCGAGAAGACAGAAGGTGGCAAGAGTGCAGGAAAGGTGCTGTTGGCTACCGTTAAAGGCGATGTCCACGACATCGGCAAGAATATCGTCAGTGTGGTGATGGCCTGCAACGGCTACGAAGTCATCGACATGGGGGTGATGGTGCCGGCAGAACAGATTGTGCGCAAGGCGAAGGAGGAACAGGTTGATATGATTGGCCTGAGTGGACTGATCACACCCAGTCTTGAAGAGATGGTCAACGTGGCGGAGGAACTGAAGCGGGCAGGCCTGCAGATACCTATCATGATAGGAGGTGCCACGACGAGTGAACTCCATGTGGCCCTGAAGATCGCCCCCGTGTATGGCGGTCCTGTGGTGTGGATGAAAGATGCCTCGCAGAATGCCCTCATAGCCGCCAAACTGTTGACGGAGGAAGATGCTGTGGAGCGTGAACTTGATGAAAAATATGAACATCTTCGCGAGGCCTACCAGCAGGAACAGCAACAACTGCTCTCGTTGGAGGAAGCCAGAAGAAACAAACCGAACTTATGGGAAAAATAAAGAATATCATCTTTGACTTAGGAGGTGTGATCCTGACGTTAGACCCGATGCAGGCTGTACGCCGTTTCGAGGAGATAGGCGTGAAGGATGCCGCCCAACGTCTCGACAGTTATACACAGCACGGCATCTTCGGAGACCTAGAGCATGGATTAATCACTGCTGAGGAGTTCAGACATAGCCTCTCCGAACTGATAGGGCGTGAGGTGAGTCACGAGGAATGCTGTTATGGATGGCAGGGTTACGCCAAGGAACTGCCAGAGCGCAACAAACAGATTCTGAGGAAACTGCGTAGCGAGGGTTACCGGTTGATCCTGCTCTCGAACACCAATCCCTATATGATGGAGTGGGTGAGCAGTCCTGACTTCGACGGTGAGGGACATCCTGTGGAGGACTATATGGACGCCTGCTATCTGAGTTATAAACTGAAGTTGATGAAGCCCGATGTGGCGTTTTTCCAAAAAGTGCTGGAGGCAGAGCAGATCAATCCCGACGAGACCCTCTTCCTCGACGACGGACCACGTAACGTGGAGGCTGCTGCCACTCTCGGCATCCACACTATGATGCCTATCAACGGTGAAGACTGGAGTGAAGAAATCTACGAATATCTAAATAAAGAATAGGATGAAAAAGATTATATTGGTTTTGTTGGCCCTGATAATGACAGTGGCTGCAGAAGCCCAGAAACGGGAGATGCGTGGGGCATGGATACAGTGCGTGAACGGACAGTTCCAGGGCATGGGTACGGAAAAGATGCAACAGACGCTGTCATACCAACTCGACGAGTTGATGAAGGATGGCGTCAACGTCATCATCTTCCAGGTGCGTCCAGAGTGCGATGCGCTCTACGAGAGTAAACTGGAACCCTGGAGTCGTTTCCTGACAGGCAAACAGGGACAGGCACCGAGTCCGTATTGGGACCCCCTGCAGTGGATGATTGACGAGTGTCATAAGCGGGGTATGGAACTGCACGCCTGGATCAACCCCTTCCGTGCGAGGACAAAGACCACGAAACAGTTGGCCTCGAATCATATCGCTGTCAGGGAGCCCTTGAGTTGCTTCTCCTACGACGACCTGTTTATCCTGAATCCGGGCTTGCCCCAGAACCGCGACTATATCTGTGAGGTGGCGAAGGACATCGTGAGTCGCTATGACGTCGATGGCATCCACATGGACGACTACTTCTATCCCTATCCCGTGAAGGGAGAGACCATCCCTGATGCAGACCAGTTCCGTGTGTATAACAATGGTATCAGGGATATTAACGACTGGCGCCGCTACAACGTGAACCTGTTTATCGAACAGTTCTATAAGACCATCCACGCCACGAAGCCCTGGGTGAAAGTGGGTATCTCGCCCTTCGGTATCTATCGTAACAAGAAGAGTTCGTCGATAGGCAGCGACACCAACGGTACGCAGAACTACGATGACCTGTATGCCGACATCCTGTTGTGGGTGAACAATGGCTGGCTTGACTATAACGTGCCTCAGATCTATTGGGAGATCGGCAACAAGGCGGCTGACTATGAGACACTCATCCGTTGGTGGAACCAGTATGCCTCGGGGCGTCCACTGATTATTGGTGAGGATGTGGAGCGTACGGTGAAATATGCTGATCCTAAGAATCCCAATACCCACCAACAGGCTGCGAAGATGCGCCTGCATCAGCAGTTACCTGCCGTGAAAGGTACGGTGCTCTGGTATGCCAAGGCTGCTGTAGATAATGTGGGACAGTATGGCACCATGCTCAGAAACAACTATTGGCGCTATCCTGCCTTGCAGCCCTCGATGCCGTTTATCAGTGACAAGGCCCCGAAGAAGGTGAGCAAGATGAAACCGATATGGACCAGCGGTGACTATGTGCTGTTCTGGACGGCTCCAAAGGGGAAGGACTGGAGAGACAAGGCGGTGAAGTATGTGGTGTATCGTTTCGCTGCTGACGAGAAGGTGGATATCAATGATCCCGCAAAGATTGTCGCCATCACTACTAACACCTACTATAAGTTGCCGTACGCCAACGGCAGTCAGAAATACACGTATGTGGTGACAGCCCTCAACCGTCTGCAGAATGAGAGTAAGATCGTGAAAAAGAGTATCAAACTATGATGAGGAAGAGTCTTTTCTTTGTTGCTGTGCTGATGGCACTGGCATTAACGTCGTGTAGGAACAACCGTCTCTCGCCTGAGCAGATGCAGCATAAACTCGACAGTATCGCCCAACTGGAGAAAATCGAGAAGTTGAAGGCGCAGGGTATCAATCTCGACAGGGAGGTCAGTCCTGTGCAGTTGTTCTACGATAGTTTGGGTATCCAGCCATTACCCATCCGCTATTCGGAGGATTATGTGAAGTTCCTGCCCGGCTATAAGGTGGTGCCTGCGGAACTCGCCTCGTATATGGGGCTTGAGGGAAGGATGGAACCCAAGGCCATCTCACTGCCAGAGTCGGCAGGTGCAAGACTGATGATCCTTGCTGCCGATGAGGGCGACAACCTCTATTCCCTCTGGCTCTACTCGCTCGACGAGGAGTATATGCCTGTGGATAAAATATGTCTCTATGCCACTAGCAAAGAGGATGAAAAGGAGAACGCCCTCGCTGATCCTGAGGACCAGTTGATACAGGACTTCGTAGTCACCAGTGACTATGAGATCCGTCTGACGGACTATTCAGGAAAATACAAAGCAGAGGTGCAGCGTGTCTATCATATCGATCCTTCCCGTCATTTCGAGGAGGATGATGAGATAGATTATGAGGAGAAACCGCTGTTTTAGTCTGCCAACAGTTTGTCCAGAAAATCGTCGAGGTCTTTGTCAAGGCCTTCCATCAGGTTGGGGTCGATGATGACGATATTGTCATCAACGACATAGAGTTCTGCGATGGATTCCTTGTCGTCGTCTTCCAACACGAAAGAGTAGGGCTTGAGGATAGACATCTGTTCTATCAGTTCCTTCTGTTTCTCCAGACATTTGCGCAGCACAGAGGTGATCTCCTCGTAGAAATCATCATCCTTGTTGTCTATCCACTGCTCCACGACGCACCTGTTTAGTTCGTTGTCGTCGTCGTCGAATGCCATCAGTTCTCCTGACTCCTGAGTCACGCGGATATGGATGTCTGTCATCTGCGTGGCTTCGTCGGAAGTGGGGAACTTCTCGCTGATTTTGCGGATAGAACGTTCTATCTGCTGGAAGGTCTGTTCAGTTGCTTTCATCTTACTTTTCTGTCTATCACGGCACAAAAGTATAAAAAAACTCCGAAACTGCAAACGATTACGTCTTTTTTTTGAAAATATTCTTAATACTTCATCTTTTATTCCCGTTTTCTTCGTACCTTTGCACCTCGTAATAACGACCTTATGTTTCGATGGCCAATAAAATATCACATTCTGGAATCATTGACAGTATTGAGGGCGATAGTGTGAAGGTACGCATCGTCCAGACGGCATCCTGTGAGTCCTGCAAGGTGGCGAGCCATTGTAATGCAGCAGAGTCGAAGGTGAAGATGGTGGATGTGATGGGTGTCAATGGCACGAAATACCGTGTAGGACAGGAAGTGATGGTCTGCGCCTCGAAGGAGGTGGCGAACAAGGCCCTGCTCCTCGGCTTCGGTCTTCCGTTTCTCCTGCTGGTAGGGGTGCTGGTCATCGTCTTGCGTGTCTCTGGCTCTGAAGGGATGGCTGCCCTGGCCTCGCTGGGGTCGTTGATACCTTATTATATGATACTCTGGCTGTTTAAGGAGAAGATCCGTCAGCAGGTGTCGTTCAGGATAGAAGAATAAAAGAAACTAAAATAGATAGAAAGGTATGGATTTCATCTTGATTGCTGTGATTGTACTGGGAGCCATCGGACTGATTGCTGCACTGGTGCTTTTTGCTGCTTCCAAGAAGTTTGCGGTTTATGAGGATCCTCGTATCGCACAGGTCAACGAGGTGTTGCCTGGTGCCAACTGCGGCGGATGCGGATTTGCAGGCTGTGGCGGTATGGCAGATGCACTGGTGAAAGGGGCTGATGCAGGTTCCCTCGAGGGACTGAACTGTCCTGTGGGCGGTGCCAACGTGATGGGACGGGTGGCTGACTTGCTCGGAATGGCTATCGCCAATGGTGAGCCGAAGGTGGCTGTGGTGAGATGCAACGGCACATGCGAACACCGTTCTCGTCTTGTCGAATATGCTGGTCTTCGCACCTGTGCCGCCATGCATGCGTGTGGGGCAGGTGAAACGGCCTGTGGCTTCGGTTGTCTGGGTTGTGGCGATTGCGTGGAGGCTTGTAAGTTTGATGCCATCCACATGAATCCTGAGACGGGCATTCCCGAGGTGGATGAAGAGAAATGTGTGGCTTGCGGGGCGTGTGCGAAGGCTTGTCCGCGAGGTATCATCGAACTCCGCAAGAAGGGTCCGAAGGGTAGGAGAGTGTATGTCTCCTGTGTCAACAAGGACAAGGGGCCTGCAGCCATGAAAGCCTGTGCCGTCAGTTGTATCGGTTGTGGTAAATGCGAGAAGGAATGTCCCTTCGGAGCCATCACCGTCGAGAACAACCTCGCTTATATTGACCCCGAAAAGTGTCGGTTGTGTAGGAAGTGTGAGAAGGTTTGTCCGAAACAGGCCATCGTGGCTGTGAACTTCCCAGCGCCCAAACCAAAACCTGAGGAAAGAAAGGAGGAAGCCGTATGAACGCAAGAACTTTTAGGATCGGCGGTATTCACCCCGAAGAGAATAAACTCACCCATGAGGTGGCTACGAAAGTGGCAGCCCTGCCCAAGCAGGCCATCTTCCCGTTGAGCCAGCATATTGGTGCCCCAGCAAAACCTGTTGTTGCTAAGGGCGATAAGGTTAAGGTAGGTACGATGATTGCTGAGGCTGGCGGATTTGTGTCGGCTCCAATCTTCTCATCTGTTAGCGGAACGGTATTCAAGATTGATACCGCCATCGACGCGACGGGTTATCGTCGTCCTGTTATCATCATCAATGTAGAGGGCGACGAGTGGGAAGAGTCGATAGACCGTTCTGATAAACTCGAGACAGTAGAAGCCCATCCTGAACTCACACCTGAGGAGATTGTTAACCGTGTCAAGAATGCGGGTGTCGTGGGTATGGGTGGTGCCTGTTTCCCCACCTTCATCAAACTGACACCTCCGCCAACGGCAAAGGCTGAGTGTGTGATTATCAACGCCGTGGAGTGCGAACCGTATATCACAGCCGACTTCCGTCTGATGATGGAGCATGCTGATGAGATTCTTGTAGGACTTGAATTGCTGATGATTGGTACGAAGGTTACCACAGGCTATATTGGTATTGAGACCAACAAACCCGCTGCCATCGAATTGCTCACGAAGAAGTGCGCAGAGAAATTTGGAGGCTCTAAATACAATGTAGAGGTGGTGCCACTGAAACAGCGTTATCCGCAGGGTGGTGAGAAACAATTGGTGGATGCTGTCATCCATCGTCAGGTGCCAGCACCTCCTGCTATCCCGGTGAACGTGGGTGCTATCGTGCAGAACGTGGGTACTGCCTTCGCTGTCTATGAGGCGGTGATGAAGCATAAGCCTCTCTTTGAGCGTTACACCACCGTGACAGGTAAGAGACTTCAGCACCCAGGCAATTTCCTCGTCCGCATGGGTACACCGATGCAAGATCTCATTGATGCCTGTGGCGGAATGCCCGAGGGCGACAGCAAACTGTTGGCCGGTGGTCCGATGATGGGCAAGGCGCTGACATCGACGGAGGTGCCCATCTGTAAGGGAACGAACTCCGTGACGATCATCTCTGACGAGGAGGCCCGACGCAAGGAGCCCCAGCCCTGTATCCGATGTGCCAAGTGTGTGGGCGTTTGTCCGATGGGTTTGGAACCCTATCTGCTCGCCAAACTCTCAGAGGTAAAGAACTGGGAGCGTGCAGAAAGTGAGGATATCGTCAGTTGTATTGAGTGTGGCTCGTGCCAGTTCACCTGTCCTGCCCACCGCCCTCTGTTGGATAACATCCGCTTGGGTAAAGCAACGGTCATGGGTATCATCCGCTCCCGTGCTGCCAAGTAATAGAAATTGGGTTTATTGACAAATAAATGGTAATTTGTAAATTGTCAAATAGTAAATATCACGATGAGTAAACTAATAGTTTCCCTTTCACCCCACGCACACGGAACCGATTCCGTAGAACGCAATATGTATGGCGTGATCATTGCCTTGATACCCGCCCTGCTGATGTCGTTCTACTTCTTCGGCATCGGCTCCGTCATCGTCTCCACGACCAGTGTGGCTGCCTGCGTCTTTTTTGAGTGGGCCATCAGCAAATATATCCTGAAACAGGAACGCCTTACTATCCTCGACGGCTCTGCTGTCATCACGGGTCTGCTCCTGGCATTCAACCTCCCGTCAAACCTTCCTGTATGGATTATCCTCATCGGTGCGCTCTTCGCCATCGGTGTGGCTAAGATGACGTTTGGAGGTCTCGGAAACAACCTCTTCAATCCAGCCCTTGTAGGTCGTTGCGCCCTGCTCGTGGCATTCCCTGCCCAGATGACTACCTGGCCGAAGGTGGGACAACGCTGGGCTTATCTTGATGCAGAGACGGGTGCAACTCCCTTGTCTGTCATGAAGGAGGCTATCAAAAGTGGTGATGCGTCTGTGCTCAACGAATTGCCGGATTCTCTGAACTTGCTTATCGGCACGCTGCCTGAAGGCTCTGGTGCAATGGGTGAGATCTGTGCTGCAGCCTTGCTTTTGGGTTTAGTCTATATGCTGTGGAAGAAGATCATCACCTGGCACATCCCCGTGAGCATCATTGCCACCGTGTTTGTCATTGCAGGTCTGCTCCATATGGCGAATCCCATCTATGCGGATCCTTTGTCCGAGATTCTCTCTGGAGGTGTTATGTTGGGTGCCATCTTTATGGCGACAGACTATGTCACCTCGCCGATGACAGCCAAGGGCCAGATTATCTATGGTGTCGCCATCGGTTTCCTCACCATCGTCATCCGTAACTGGGGCGCCTATCCTGAGGGAATGTCGTTCGCCATCCTCATCATGAATGCGTTCACACCGCTGATAAATAATTATGTGAAACCAAAACGATATGGGGAGGTTGCAAAATGAAGAAACTTGAATCATCATTACTGAATATGGTGCTGGTACTCACGGGAGTAGCAGTTGTCATGGGGGGTGTCCTTGCCTACGTCAACCACCTCACTGAAGGTCCTATCGCCCAACAGAAGGAAAAGGCTCTTGCCGACGGTATCAAGAGTGTGATGGGAGTGGATGGGATTACCGTTTCGAAGACTGATACCGTTCGCCAGAATGTGGGTGGTAAGGAACAGACCTATATTATCTATCAGACGCAGGATGCCCAGAAGAAAGACCTTGGTGCTGCTGTAGAGAGTACTACGGGTGGTTTCGGAGGTGCACTGAAGGTGCTTGTGGGTTTCGATCCTGAAGGAAAGATACTTGGATATACGCTTCTCGAACATGCGGAAACACCAGGACTTGGTGCTAAGGCTGACAAGTGGTTCCAGAAGGGTGAGAAGGGCGATATCATCGGTAAGAATCCCGCAGAGCCCCTCACTGTCTCGAAGGACGGTGGTCAGGTGGATGCCATCACAGCCTCTACCATTACCAGTCGTGCTTTCCTCCTCGCTGTCAACAATGCCTATAATGCTTACAAGACAACACCTGCCACCGATGCAGAGACAGGTGCTACTAAGCAGCAGAAGTGAAATCGTAAATAGTAGATTGTCAAATTGTAAATTCTCTATATGAACTATATAAGTATCATCAAAAATGGCATCGTCAAGGAGAACCCCACGTTCGTCTTGATGCTCGGTATGTGTCCAACGCTGGCAACGACCACCTCTGCCATGAATGGTATGTCGATGGGGCTCGCCACGATGGCAGTACTTATCTGCACCAACTTTGTGATCTCGTGTCTGAAGAGTGTTACGCCCGACAAGGTGCGCATCCCTGTGTTCATCGTAGTAATTGCAGCCTTCGTAACAATCCTGCAATTGGTCATCAAGGCGTTTTTGCCCGATGTCGATGCTGCCCTCGGACTCTTTATCCCACTGATCGTCGTTAACTGCGTCATCCTCGGACGTGCTGAGGCTTTCGCTGCGAAGAACTCACCACTTGCCTCTCTGTTCGACGGTATAGGTATCGGTCTCGGTTTTACGCTGGGACTTACCCTTCTGGGTATCTGCCGTGAACTGCTTGGCTCAGGTTCCGTCTTCGGCTTCACGCTTCTGCCAGAGACTTACAACATCCTGCTCTTCGTGTTGCCTCCAGGGGCTTTCATCACCCTCGCTTTCCTCATCGCTATCGTCAACAAACTCAGAAACGCATAAGTTATGGAATACGTTCTTATATTTATATCCGCCATCTTCGTGAACAATATCGTGTTGTCACAGTTCCTCGGCATCTGTCCGTTCCTTGGCGTATCAAAGAAGATAGATACCTCGCTGGGTATGTCGGCAGCGGTAGCCTTCGTGCTTACCCTTGCTACCATCGTCACATGGCTGGTACAGAAATACGTGCTCGATGCCTTCGGCCTGCAGTATCTGCAGACGATAGCCTTCATCCTCGTTATTGCCTCGTTGGTGCAGATGGTGGAAATTATCCTGAAGAAGGTGTCACCGGCTCTTTATCAGGCTTTGGGTATTTTCCTTCCGCTCATCACCACCAATTGTGCCGTGCTCGGTGTGGCCATCCTCTGTATCCAGAAGGATTACAATCTGTTGCAGAGTGTGGTCTATGCCTTCTCTACAGCCATCGGTTTCGGTGTGGCTCTGACGGTGTTTGCCGGTATGCGCGAGCAACTGGAGATGACAGAAATTCCCAAGGGTATGCGGGGTATAGCCATCGTTATGCTTTCCGCAGGTCTACTGAGTCTCGCCTTCATGGGATTCTCTGGCGTCGATGGTGGTTTGAAGGTGCTCTTCGGTATTGACTAATACATTTTTATTATATAACAATTAAGGTCAGCACTGCTGACCTTAATTTGTTTTCTGTGATCCGGTCGGGGCTCGAACCCGAGACCTACTGCTTAGAAGGCAGTTGCTCTATCCAACTGAGCTACCAGACCGACCTTTGCTTTTGTTTTGCGGGTGCAAAGGTAGATAATTTTTTTGAAACTGCCAAATTTTCGGGCAGGGAATAAAGAGAAAATGTACTTTTATTTGCGACGATGAGGGCGACCATTCTTTTCGTTGACTTGCTTAGAGGGGGACGAGTAGAGTTTGGGAATGAGGTCGGGACGTCCAATACGACGGAGACTCTGTTCGATAGCGCGACGCTCCTCGGGTTTGTACCAGAAGAAATACTGGCGCTGAGCAAGTTTTTCACGTGGACTCTTGGCGGAATAGACAGGCTCGAGAGTGTAAGGATCGTAGCCTGTGTACCAGGTCTCGGTGGCAATGGTCATCGGCGTCGGGGTAAAATCCTGTACCTGTTCGAGGTGGAAGTCAAGGTTCTTCGTGATGACGGCAAGTTCTGCCATATCTGCCTCCTGACAGCCTGGGTGAGAGGAGATGAAATAGGGGATGATCTGTTGGTGCAGATTCTCCTCGCGGTTGATACGGTCGAAGATACGCTTGAACTCATAAAACTGTGAAAACGAGGGTTTGCGCATGAGGTGCAGCACACGATCGCTGGTATGCTCGGGTGCCACCTTCAGGCGTCCGCTGACGTGTCTGCAGATCAACTCACACGTGTATTCCTGCGCAGCCTTGTTGATGGCCTCGTCTTTGCTGCGGTATAACAGGAGGTCGTAGCGCACGCCGCTGCCAATAAAACTGCGCTTGATGCCTGGCAGGGCATCGACGGCATGATAGATATCGAGCAGTTTCTGGTGGCTGGTGTCGAGGTTGGGGCAGATCTGAGGATGGATACAACTAGGACGTTTACACTTCTCACAGGCGTTCTTATTGCGCCCGCCCATACCGTACATGTTGGCAGAGGGGCCTCCGAGGTCAGAGAGATATCCTTTGAAGTCGGGCATATCTATCACTTGCTTCACCTCTTTTAATATGCTCTCTTTGGAACGACAGGTGATGAACTTGCCCTGATGGGCGGAAATAGTGCAGAAGGCACACCCTCCGAAACAACCACGATGGATGTTGATGCTGTGTTTAATCATGTCGTAGGCGGGGATGCGCTTGCCTTTGTACTTCGGATGGGGCTGACGGGTGTAAGGAAGGTCGAACGAGGCGTCGAGTTCCTCGGTGTTCATCGGCGGGTAGGGGGGATTGACGACAACATAGCGGCCATCGACACCCTGGAGCAGGCGTTTGGCGTGCATCATGTTCGATTGTTCCTCGATGTGGCGGAAATTCTCCGCTTGGGCGTGCTTGTTACGCAGACACTCTTCATGGCTGTGGAGTACGATATCATCGTTGGTGATACCTCCCGGGATATCCTCCTTGCGGGAGAGATAGACAGTCTGGGGGATGTCACGGATGCTTTCTCCCTCACTAAGTCGGCGAGCGAGTTCGAGTGTGGTCTTCTCTCCCATACCATAGGTGATCATGTCGGCGCCAGAGTCGCAGAGGATACACTTCCTGAGACAGTCCTGCCAATAGTCGTAATGGGTAAGGCGGCGCATAGAGGCTTCAATGCCTCCGAGGATGACGGGCACGTCGGGGAAGAGTTGTTTCAGAATTTTGGTATAGACGATGGTTGGATATTCCGGACGCATGTCGTGTCGCCCGTCTGGACTATAGGCATCTTCGGCACGCAGACGACGGTTGGCGGTGTATTTGTTCACCATCGAGTCCATACACCCTGGTGCTATACCGAAGAAGAGCTTGGGTCTTCCCAGCTTTTTGAAGTCGCGGAAATCGCCGTGCCAGTCGGGTTGTGGTACGATAGCCACACGATAACCTGCCGCCTCAAGTGTACGACCTATGACAGCCGCTCCGAATGAAGGATGGTCGATATAGGCGTCACCAGAGAACAGAATGATGTCTAGTTCATCCCACCCCCGTAGTTCCAACTCCTTCTTTGTGGTTGGCAGAAAGTCCGTCAGCCTATAATTATCAATCGCCAATTGTCATTTTTCAATTAAAGGGAGTTCCCTGAAACGCCCGCGTAGTGGTGCCGAGGTTGTCGTTGCCCCTGTCTTTCCAGTTGATGTAGAGCAGCACGAGTTGCTGCAACCCGAAGGCTTTCATGTTGTGGTGGTAGATGACATCGAGACAGAGGTTCAGGAGGTCCTTGTCAAGTCCAGCCTGTCCCTCCAAGAGAGCGCGGATATTGAGCTTCAGTTTGTCAAGGACCTGTTCATCCACATAACCGCTGGAGTCGATGAGGTCGCGGAAGAGTTGGTACCGCTCGATAGTCTGAAGATGCTGATCGTTGATGTCGATACTGCGGGTGCCTGAAGTATTTGCTTGAATCTTCATGATTTTAAAAGTTAAGTTAATATTATTGTAATAGGAATCTTAAGATGCCTCGCATGATAGCTTCCCGTCGTTGTTCTTCGCGGATGCACTCGAAGGGGAATCCCATGGTGAAAGCGCGGTAGTCAGTGCCGTTGTAGGCTACGCAGGCACTCTGGTTGTCGCCGTACTTCATGGCAGCAAAGGCGGGTTCGAGAGGAAGCAGATTATCTGGATGCTGTGCTGCGTAATGTAGATGGTTGGGTTGGCGATGGAAGGTGAATGTGAGCCCCAGTCCCTGAATCGTATCACTCTGCAGCGAATCAACATTGCTGCCACCGTACTGGCACTTCAACACCTCCTCGAGGAACTGCCGATCCTGTTGCTGGCGCATGTCGCGTCCAATATAACTTCCGCTGGTGTAGATGGTGCCACCTTGGGCAGTGTAGGCTCGCAGTCGTGACTGTAAGGGTAGAGGAAATGCCTTATATTGTACTAGTGAATAGCCGTCGTTACGCTCTAATCCAAGAATGAGATCCACGAGGGCATAGTTGTCGAGGTTTACAAGATACTTTTCAACCGCACTCGACGAACAACTGGCAATGCTATATCGATTGTCAGAGGCTATAGCCTGCGCATGGGTGCGGATATAATTGAAGTCGTTGCCTCCGAAGAAATGTCCTGCCAACGAGTCGTTGGTAAATCCGAGTCCCTTGGGACCTTCCTTGCCTGCCATGGAGCGGTCGAAGTTTTTCTGGATGCCTCGCCAGCCTGCAGTCAGGCCATAACTGACTCCGAGGTCTTCTTCGAGATCGAAGCCTTGATTAGCCAGTCCGTCGATGACCTCAGGAGCAGCCAAACGGTGGAAACCGTTGACGATAAGAATCTTCTTCTTTGCAGTGGGGTTATAGAGGGCTGATACTTCCTCGCTCAGAAAACTCTCGCCGCCATCGTTGACGGCTGCTACACGGAAAGAGTAGAGCACATGAGGCTCCAACTTGATATCCGTAGAGGTGGCAGAGGTTTTAAGGCACAGTCCATTGTCGAAACCCTCGCCATTCTTGGCGGTATAAATGATATAGGCTGTGGGATGAGCCGTCGGCTCCAGGGGGTCTTCGACGGCTGTCCACGAGAGATGTGCCTCGCCTTTCGAAGTGATAGTAACGCTGAGGTCTGTGGGTGCCAAAGGTTGTACGACGAAGGGAATGTGATGCATGCGGGCTGTATAGCGGAGCATGACCTTATAGATACTACGTGCCAGGTCGAAACGGAAGTTGGGATCCTGTACCATGCGCATATCGTTGAAGTTCTGATGCGATAAGGTCTCGAGGATGGCACTGGGTACTTCTGGGACACGACACTCAGAGTAGTTGCGGTCGTAGAGTTCGCGAGTTTTCCACTTGCCATATTTCTGTAGGATATCGTCGGGCAGGCTCGACAATAGTTCATCGGCAAAGTCGCGGGAGGCGAGTCGGGTAAAACCAGCGTTGAGAGTGGAATCGCGGAAAGTGGTCATACAGATACTCAGCGTACCCGTATTACTTTTGTCTTTAGTATAGCCGGCATCACTGTGAATGGCAAGGGAGAGTTCGATGGGTACCTTGCGACCTATAGTGTCAGGCAGATAGCACGAGCCGCCAGAAAGCAGGTTGGCCATATAGGAACGGGCATTGATATCGTCGCCATAGTCGTCCTGTCCGTCCTTGGTGCTATACACCTCGTAGGGCATTCCAGCCCATTGAGCAAAGTATCTGGAGCCTTCCAGACAACGGGGCATGCCACTCACTTTGCCACCTCGTTCGATATTACCCATGCCACCTCCGAAACGTACGGCATCGGCAGTGACGACACCTTTGGCAGTACTATAGTTGGAGAGCACCACTCGGTTTTGTTCCGTACAACCCTCATCAAAGTCAAAGGTGCCGAGATATACCCATGTGGAACCACCCATCTGCTGGTTGACGTGGAACTCAGTGGGTATGCCCTGATGCCACACGGTATAACGGGCATCATCGATGCTGTTCTCCATTGTCTGATAACTGACATAGACGGCATAGCGTCCAGTCTCTGGGATGGTGGGCTGGTAACAGGCAAGGCTCTGACGATGCTGGTGTTCTGTGGCCTCGATGATACGTACGGTACCAGCCTCGAAGGGATTCTCGTTATCCTGATAATAGCCTGCATGGAGGGCGAATCCAGGAACTCCCGTCGTTCGCCATGAACGGTGGTCATCGTATTCAGAGTAGCCTGTGGCGGTACTGTCATTATCAACGATGACCTCATGCTTCTGCCAGTCGCGTTCACGGGGGGTAAACACCACCGCTCCTGCCTTTTCCAACATTGGAATCAGATAGGGCGTCACAATGGTCTGTGTGAAGAGATCCTCGCTGGTGCCAAAGAGGGGTGGACGCTGCCATTGCCACTCGTCCTTGGATATGTTATAGTACATGCCATGACTGGCCCAAACGCAGAAATGACGGTTGTAGAGACCCTTTGTGATAGAGTAGGGACGTGAGGCATTCAGCACCCAGGGTTTGCCATGATAGTCGATATTACCCCAAGTGCGGGAGATATCCAGTTGATTTCTGCGGTAGTTGGCTACGAGGTCGCGGATATCCCATCCTCCTGTCTCGATACGCAAGGGCCAGTCTTGCAGGCTGTCAGGCAATAAGTTCCAGATGTCGTCGTAGGTGTTTTGTACGCCCTCTGGGGTGAACATTTGTTCACTAAAGGCTGCGTTGGCAGTGACGGTTACTGTATGCAGGGAGTCATTGACAGTCACCTTGTCAAATTTCATTTTGTTACGGATGACCTGACCTCTTACCGAATAAGTTGCAAAGTAATTGGTTAATGCTTTCTCCAGTGGACTCTGTTGGACAATCTGGACTTTCTTCTTCTTTGTTTTCTTTGCAGGAGAGAAGGAATATGAAGTGGAAAGTGAAAAGTGAAAAGAAATAAGTACAAGCAACACTTTTATCCACCATGTCTTTCTGTTGATAACAATTCTCTCCATAATCTATTCTCTTTCTAATTTAGTTTTCGTCCCCTATTGTGAAATTATTCGGGATCTTCCCACGGAAGTCCTTAAAGTAGTTTTTTATCTCATGCATATCGCTCTCAACGTCACCAGAAGGGATGACGGTCTTTGTACATTGTATAAGACGTTTCTCGTAGTCAATGCCGTAAAGCAAAATCGGAAGACCTGCCTTGAGGGCGATGAAATAAAAACCCTTCTTCCAGTTGGGATTCCTGCTGCGAGTTCCTTCGGGTGTGATGCAGAGGTGGAAGGTCTTGGCTACTTTGGCGCTCTCTGCCATCGCGTCAGTCATGCTGGTGTGCTTCTGACGGTATACGGGGATGCCTCCCAACTTCTTGAATAATGGTCCTAATGGCCAGAAGAACCACTCCTTTTTCATCATGAAATTACACTGCATACCTTCCGCACGACTATAGAGCAGTCCAAGAATAAAATCCCAGTTGCTGGTATGGGGTGCCAGACAGATAATAAACTTGTCAGGATGGTCCTCTGTGATATTCAGCGACCATCCCCGTTTCTTATACAATAGCCATCTACAGAATGCTTTCAGCATCTTACCCGTTCATTTGGTCAACAATATCGTTTACTTCTGCACTGAATTTCTCCCTCAGGTCTTTGAAATAATCGTTGGGGTTCATGCCTGGTTCTGGGTAGGAGATACGACGGATGTACTCATCTTCAGTTTTGACGATGGAAAAAAGCAGTGTTCTGGCACTTTCCTGCTGTGCCTCCGCGCCATAGAGCGACAAGGCAATCGCTTCAGCGAAAAGATCCTCGCAAACGAGGTGAATTGCCTTCTTCAGTGACCGTTTGTTTGCCATATTAAATTTCCTCCTTTATTATAATGATAATAGATTCTTGACGAATTGCTATATTGAGTAAGCAAAGATAAAAAAAAATATCGGATCATCAAAGCATTTCATCACAAAAAAATATTAAAAAGGTGATTTTAGTATGCTTTTTGTCTTATTTTTGACGGAAAATAACTAATTTTGCGGGCAAAATTGGATTATTAGTCACTAATTAAAAAGAAAAACAGATTATGGAAAAAAGTGCATTGCAGATTGCGAGAGCCGCTTATCAGCCCAAGTTGCCCAAGGCTCTTCAGGGTGCAGTAAAAATCAAGGAAGGTCAGCCCACCCAGAGTGTTGGTGACCAGGAAGAAATCAAGAAGTTGTTCCCCAACACCTACGGTATGCCTATCGTGGAGTTCGAGCCCGCTACCGAGGCCAACACCAAGAAGATGAACGTTGGTATCATCCTCTCCGGCGGTCAGGCTCCTGGCGGTCACAATGTCATCACCGGTCTCTTCGACCAGATCAAGAAACTGAACCCCGAGAACCGTCTCTATGGTTTCATCCTCGGTCCTGGCGGTCTGGTGGATCATAACTATATGGAACTTACTTCGGAGATCATCGACGAGTATCGTAACACCGGTGGTTTCGATATGATCGGTTCCGGTCGTACCAAGCTGGAGAAGGTGGATCAGTTCGAGAAGGGTCTTGAGATCATCCGCGAACTCGACATCAAGGCCATCGTCATCATCGGTGGTGACGACTCAAATACCAACGCCTGTGTGCTGGCTGAGTACTATGCTGCCAAGAACTATGGCGTACAGGTGATCGGTTGTCCTAAGACCATCGATGGCGACCTGAAGAACTCTCAGATTGAGACCTCATTTGGTTTCGACACCGCTTGTAAGACCTACTCCGAGTTGATTGGTAACATCGAGCGCGACTGTAACTCTGCCCGCAAGTACTGGCACTTCATCAAGGTGATGGGTCGTTCGGCTTCTCATATCGCCTTGGAGTGTGCCCTGCAGACTCAGCCTAATATCTGTCTCGTATCTGAGGAGGTTGAGGCCAAGGGTATGAGCCTTGACGATATCGTGACTTACATTGCCAACGCTGTGGCAGCACGTGCAGAGGACGGTAATAATTTCGGTACTGTCGTCATCCCTGAGGGTGTCATCGAGTTCATCCCCGCCATCAAGAAACTGATTGCCCAGTTGAACGACGTGCTTGCTCTGCCTGAGGCTAAGGAAATCAGCCGCGACGAGCAGGTTGACTTTGCCAAGAGTCATCTGACTCCGGAGAACCTCGCTGTATTCAACAGCCTGCCTGTTGGTGTTGCCCGCCAGTTGGCCCTCGACCGTGATCCTCATGGCAACGTACAGGTGTCACTCATCGAGACCGAGAAACTGCTGTCAGAGATGGTAGGCAAGAAACTTGAGCAGATGAAGAAGGAAGGCAAGTTTGTGGGCAAGTTCGGTACACAGCACCACTTCTTCGGTTATGAGGGACGCTGCGCTGCTCCTTCTAACTTCGATGCCGACTACTGCTATGCCCTCGGTACCTCTGCCGCCCAACTCATCGCCAACGGCAAGACCGGTTACATGGCTATCGTGAAGAATACCACCGCTCCTGCTGACCAGTGGATTGCAGGTGGTGTACCCATCACGATGATGATGAACATGGAGAAGCGTGCTGGTGAGATGAAACCTGTGATCCGCAAGGCGCTCGTGGAACTGGATGGTGCCCCCTTCAAGGAGTTTGCCGCTCATCGTGACGAGTGGGCCCGCAAGACATCCTACGTCTATCCTGGTCCTATCCAGTATTGGGGACCCACGGAGGTTTGTGACCAGCCGACAAAGACCCTGGCTCTTGAGCAGGCAAAATAAATGTCCAATAAACGTGTAGTTCGCCGTAAAGGCATCGGCACCACTCATACGTATCACGGCCCCGGGCGCAGAAAGCGTCCCGGAGTCGTGATACGGCTTTTACAGAAAGTTCCCTCCTGGGGTTGGTGGATTGGCGGAGCCGCTATTGTCGCAGGCTACATTTGGTTCTTCTATTATTTTTTCGTCTCACCCTTCGGCTTTCGTTGGCGGGCCCTTTACGGTGATGTCTCATACCCTGAAGGCTATGAGATCCACGGTATAGATATCTCCCATCATCAAGGCCGTATCGATTGGGACAAACTCAAGGATGAGGGCATGATCAACAAGTGTCCCATCCGTTTCATCATGATCAAGGCCACCGAGGGAGCCACACAGACAGACGAGAATTTCCGTGAGAACTTCTATCAGGCCCGTGAAAATGGCTTTACTCGCGGAGCCTATCATTTCTACAGCGTCCATTCTCCCGCCGAGCAACAGGCTTACAACTTCCTGAAAGTTGCAAAACTTGAGAATGGTGACCTTCCTCCTGTGCTTGATGTGGAGCACAAACCCAAGGAGCAGACTGATGCAGAGTTCAAGGCTTCCGTGCTGCAGTGGCTCGACATCGTGGAAAAGCACTATCAGGTGAAACCTATCATCTATACTTATTTCAAATTTAAGACGCGTTACCTTAATGATTCCATCTTTAACCAATATCCCTATTGGATAGCCCACTATTATGTGGATAGTCTTGAGTACAAAGGACATTGGAAGTTCTGGCAGCACACCGACGCAGGTCGTCTGCCTGGAATCAAAGGTAATGTTGATTTCAACATCTACAACGGTTCCTACTACGACCTCCGTCAGATGACCATTGGTTCGCAGGAAACCATCGGCGAAAAAGCCTACGCCAATTAACATTTTATGGTAATTGTTTGGTGGAGTCGAAAATAATGCTTACCTTTGTGGTCGGAAAGTTAAATCAAACGATTATTACAAAAAACAAAAACATCATAAGACTATGGCAAAGATTGTAACATTGGGCGAGATCATGCTTCGCCTGTCGCCTCAAGGCAACGACCGTTTCATACAGAGTGAATCATTCCGCATCATCCCTGGCGGTGGTGAGGCTAACGTGGCAGTATCGTTGGCAAACTACGGCCATGAGGCTTATTATGTGACGAAGTTGCCGAAGCATGAGATCGGACAGATTGCCGTGAATGCGCTTCGTCGCTTTGGTGTGAAGACCGACTATGTGACTCGTGGTGGTGACCGCATCGGACTTTACTATGCTGAGACGGGTGCCTCGATGCGTCCCTCGAAGGTGATTTATGACCGCGCTCACAGCGCTATCGCTGAGGCTACGCCCGCCGATTTCGACTTCGACAAGATTATGGAGGGTGCTGCCTGGTTCCATTGGAGTGGTATCACGCCTGCCATCAGTGATAAGGCTGCCGAGTTGACACGTCTGGCCTGTGAGGCTGCCAAGCGTCATGGCGTCACGGTGTCTGTAGATTTGAACTTCCGCAAGAAACTGTGGACGAGTGAAAAGGCCATTTCAATCATGCGTCCGCTGATGAAGTATGTGGATGTGTGTATCGGTAACGAGGAGGATGCTGAACTCTGTTTGGGCTTCAAACCTGATGCAGATGTAGAGGGTGGTAAGACGGATGCTGCCGGTTATGAGGGCATCTTTAAGCAGATGATGCAGGAGTTCGGTTTCAAGTATGTGGTCTCGACGCTCCGTGAGAGTTTCAGTGCGACGTACAACGGTTGGAAGGCTTTGATCTATGATGGCAAGGAGTTCTACCAGAGTAAACGCTACGAGATCAACCCGATCATCGACCGTGTTGGTGGTGGTGACTCATTCTCGGGCGGACTGATCCACGGTCTGTTGACGAAGGAGACACAGGGCGAGGCCCTGGAGTTTGCCGTGGCAGCCTCGGCCCTGAAGCACACCATCAATGGTGACTTCAACCAGGTGAGCATCGAGGAGGTGGAGGCACTCGCTGGCGGTAATGCTAGTGGTCGCGTACAAAGATAAACATAGGAAAGCCTAGGTGAAACTAGGAGAACCTGCAAAAAATAAAAATATGGCAAAGTTTGATAAGATAGCAGTGATGAAGAAGATCGGGGATACTGGTATGGTGCCCGTTTTCTATCATAAGGATCTGGAGACTTGCAAGAATGTGGTGAAAGCCTGCTACGAGGGTGGCGTCCGTGCTTTCGAGTTTACCAATCGTGGCGACTTTGCCCAGGAAGTATTTGGTGAACTGGTGAAGTGGGCCGACAAGGAATGTCCCGAACTGGCACTTGGTATCGGCTCCGTAGTGGATGCACCCACTGCTGCGATGTATCTCCAGTTGGGAGCCAACTTCGTGGTGGGACCACTGTTTAATCCCGACATTGCTCCTGTCTGCAATCGTCGTCTTGTACCTTACTGTCCAGGTTGTATGACAGTCTCGGAGATTGGCAAGGCTCAGGAGTTGGGTTGCGACCTGACGAAAGTCTTCCCTGGCGATGTGGTGGGCCCAGACTTGATTAAGGACATGAAGGCGCCAATGCCTTGGTCGAAAATCATGGTGACTGGTGGCGTGGCTCCTGAGGAGGAGAATCTGAAATCATGGTTTAAGGCTGGAGTGTTCTGTGTGGGAATGGGTTCGAAACTGTTTCCCTCCGACAAGGTGAAAGCCGGCGACTGGCAGTATATCACTGACAAGTGCAAGGAGGCGCTTGGCTATGTGGCTAAGGCACGGGCTTAAACTGCTCGCATCAGTACTCATACTTTCTGCCTGTTCACCGTCCGATAGGCAAGCGGTGGACAGGCTGAATTCTCTTTCCTATGCCTATCATTATCGTAACATTGACTCTACGGAACATTACGCCCAGCAGGCATACACACTCTCGGAACATTACGACAAGGGTAGGGCGGAGGCTCTGAACAATCTGGCGTTTGTCAATCTCGTACGTATGCAATATGATGAGGCGGAGAAACGCTTGAACAGCATACCGGAAATCACTGATAATCAATTACAATGCCTTATTTCCTATGTACAACAGATGCGCCTCTGTCAGCGCCGTTCTAACAACCGTGAGTTCTACGAATATCGTGAACAGGCAGACCGTGCCATCCGTCGTATCTACGAAGAACGTGAGCATTTATCAGAACGAGATGTGGCAGCCTTGCGTTATGCTGAGACGGAATACGCCATTGTTAATTCCACCTATTATTATTATGTAGGTCTTGAGCGACAGTCCATTCAGGCTTTGGAGCAGATAGACCCCAACGAGATACAGCGTGATACAGCCCAGTATCTGAACTATCTTTATAACATTGGTGCGGGAGGTATTATCACCGAAGGTACCCAGCAGGACATCAACCAACAGGAGTTTGATGCCCTCATGCGCTGTTTTCTGACAGCGCGCAGGGCCGAGATGCCTTATTTCGCAGCCCAGGCATTAGAGGCCCTCTCTGAGCATTTGATGGACGAGGAGTACCGTCGTCGGCTGATCGATGACAATCTCCCAGCCATTAAGTTCATCAATCCCGATAATGTTGATGAGGACATGCTTTCAGGATGGTTGGCCGAGAGTGCGCTCTCTATCTTTATGGAGTATGGTGATGTGTATCAGATTGCTGGTGCCTATCGTACGCTGGCTTCCTGTTTCCGTCAGATTGGTGACTATGAATCGACGTTGTATAATCTGGAACAGGCACTTTCCGACACGATTATCAATCAAGCCCCCGACCTTGTGGCGAGTATCCGTGAACAACTCAGTGTGGCTTATTCTGCGATGGATGACAAACCACAGAGTGACGCCAACAGAAATATCTACATCGACCTGATGACCGACACACGACAGGACCGACAACTGGAGGCCCGTGCCAGTCAGTTGGAGGCTTCTGCCTCACAACTGAACTGGATGCTGATAGCCGTAGGTGTGGCCATCGTACTCCTGCTCTTCTCGCTGTGGCTTTTTAACCATCTCAACAAAAAACAAAAACGTACTAACGAACTCGACGAGATACTGGAACAGCGACAGGACGAGGTAGCGATGGAGCGGTTACGTGTGGAAAATAACGAGCGACTCAATCTTGAACAACGTGCAAAGATATCTCTTGTAAACAGTATTACACCCTTTATTGACCGTATCATCTATGCTGTCAACAAAGGCGGTGATGAGGATTATATCCGTGAACTGACTGCACAGATCAACGACTATAATGACATCCTGACCCATTGGATTCAACTCCGTCAAGGGGAACTGAACCTGAAGATAGAGACCTTCGCCTTACAACCCCTCTTTGATATGGTGGCGAAAGGGCGCAAGAGTTTTGGTATGAAAGATATCAGTCTCGACGTGGAACCTACAGAGGCCAAAGTGAAGGCAGATCGTGTGCTGACACTCTTTATGTTGAACACGTTGGCTGATAACGCCCGTAAGTTTACACCAGAAGGAGGAAAGGTAACCCTTTCAACGCAGGAGACAGCCGATTATGTGGAGATTTCTGTCAGCGATACGGGTACAGGCATGTCTGAGGAACAGTTGCAGCATCTCTTTGATCCCAAGCCCATCCGCGACAGCGGTACAGGAGGACATGGCTTCGGTCTGTTGAATTGCAAGGGTATTATAGAAAAATACCGTAAGATTTCACAGATATTCTCTGTTTGTTCCATTGCGGCAGAAAGTGAGGAGGGAAAGGGTTCCCGCTTCTTCTTCCGTCTGCCGAAAGGTATCCTCCGCACCCTGATCTTGCTGTTCACTATTCACTGTTCACTATCTCCTGCAACAGCGCAGACTTCTGACAATTTGGGACTTGCCAGCATCTATGCCGACTCTGCTTATTTCTCTAATATCAATGGCACCTATGAGCGAACACTTCAGTTTGCAGACTCCTGTCGCTATTATCTCAACAGATACTATCAGGAATTATACCCCAACGGCAATCTACAGTTGCTGCAGTTGGGTAATCCCTCGTTGGTGGCACCAGAGATACAGTGGTTCCATGATTCGCTCAATGTAAATTATGGTGTGATACTCGACATGCGTAACGAAAGTGCCGTAGCCGCCCTTGCCCTGCACGAGTGGCAAGTCTATTCGTACAACAATAAAATCTATACCCAACTTTATAAGGAGTTGTCGGCAGACAATACGTTGGCTGACTATTGTCGTACCATGCAACAGTCGCAGAGCAATAAGCGTATCGCCATCATTCTGCTCATGCTGGTGCTCTTCTCCATCCCACCTGCCTACTATCTGCTTTACTACCGTCACCGCCTCTATGAACGGTTCTTCGTGGAGCGCGAACAACAGTCAAGTCTGGAGATTGCAGACGACGAGTTGCGGAGGGCAGAACTGGAGAACAATAACCTCCATGTGGCAAATGCAGTGCTCGACAACTGTCTCTCCACCCTGAAGCATGAGACGATGTATTATCCCTCACGCATCCAGCAACTGTTGGATCAGGGCGATATGCAGTCACTCTCTGAGGTCGTCGATTATTACCGCGACCTCTATGGCATTCTTTCACAACAGGCCATGCGCCAGATAGAGGGAGTGCATCTCCATGTTAAACCACTTGATAATGAAATCCTCGGAGATAAGAACCTCATAGCCTATCTCTTTGAGATTCTACGCAAACAGGGTGGGGCTACTTCTCAGATTGTCCCTAAGGACGACAAATATGTGGAGGTCATCGTACCCATGCCCCAGTTGCATCTCACCGACGAGGAAGCACAGAATCTTTTCAATCCTACCACCAATCACATCCCTTATCTGCTTTGTCGTCAGATTGTGAGGGATCATGGTGAGGCCACCAATCGTCGTATGTGTGGCATTTGGGCGGAGAATAATGACGGAAACACTAACATCAGAATAATATTACCACGCGTATGCAGAACTTCAAAGTGATTATTGTCGAGGACGTGCCCCTCGAACTTAAAGGCACATTAGGAATCATCCGCAATGAGATTCCCGAGGCGGAAGTGATAGGTACAGCCGATAGCGAGCCTGCCTACTGGAAACTGCTGAAGCAGCAGAAACCCGACCTGTTGTTGCTCGACCTGGGCCTCGGAGGCTCCACCACCGTGGGTGTGGAGATCTGCCGTAGCACGAAAGAGATGCATCCAGACATTAAGGTGCTCATCTTCACGGGTGAGATCCTGAACGAAAAACTGTGGGTGGATGTGCTTGACGCAGGTGCTGACGGCATCATCCTCAAGACAGGCGAGTTGTTGACTCGTGGCGATGTGAATGCCGTGATGGAAGGCAAGACACTCGTGTTCAACGAGCCCATCCTCGAGAAGATTGTGGAGCGCTTCAAGTATGCTGTTAGCGGACAACTGGCGAAGCAGGAGGCCCTCGTCAACTACGAGATTGATGAGTACGACGAACGTTTCCTCCGTCATCTCGCCCTCGGCTATACCAAAGAGCAGATCACAGGCTTGCGTGGTATGCCCTTCGGCGTGAAGAGTCTGGAGAAACGTCAGAATGAACTTATCCGCAAGTTGTTCCCCGAGTCGGTGGGCAATGTCAATGCCACCCGTCTGGTGGTGCGTGCGCTTGAACTGCATATCATCGATATAGATAATCTCGTTGCTGATGAAAACTGAACCCGCACAGCGCACATCCCGTTTTGGCAAACAGGATATGGGAGTCATCTGTCTCTCCCTTCTGTTGGCTGAGGTTATCTTGATCCTCCTGTCGTGGATTCTCTCTGCAGCAGGTGTGGAGGGTGTGCGTTCGTTGCTCTCTGGCGAGGGTGTGCGTTGGTTTGTGGGTGACTTTGCCCGGATGGTGGCTTCGCCTTGGCTGGTATGGCTCATTCTTATGATGATAGCCGTTGGCGCCTTCCTGCGCTCAGGACTGACGTCATTGTGGCACGAGGGACGTTTTCGTATATTGTCTTATCGTGACCGTACGGCTTTCCGTGTGGCTCTTGTGCTGCTGGTAGCCTATATCGCTGCCATCCTCTTGCTCACTGTCGTTCCCCACGCCGTACTGTTGTCGGTGTCGGGGTCACTCTTTCCGTCGCCTTTCAGTCGAAGCGTCATTCCCTTTATTGCCTTTGGCATCACCTTGGTGAGCATTGCCTATGGAATGATTTCCGGACGTATGCAGTCACTCTCTGACATTCTTGATGCCCTCTGCTACGGCATTCAGAAATATGCTCCTTTGCTGGTGCTTTATATCTTCTGCATCCAACTCTATCAGAGCCTCCGTTTCGTGTTTTCGTAGGGAGTTCTCTATGTGGTTTTAGGCTTCGGGGAGAAGAAAAGGGAAGATTTGTTTGGTGGAATCGTGGGAAATATGTAAATTTGCAACTTTGAAATAAAAAATAAAATATACTTATCATGAAACAGACAATTCTGGTAACTGGCGGTACGGGCTTCATCGGAAGTCATACTACCGTGGAACTGCAAGAGGCAGGTTACGAGGTGGTGATTATCGACAACCTTTCGAATTCAAATTTGAATGTGCTTGACGGTATTGAGAAGATTACAGGTCAGAAGCCCGCTTTCGAGCAGGTTGATTGTTGCGATATGGAAGCCCTTGAAGGCGTGTTCAAGAAATATCCGAAGATTGAGGGCATTATCCACTTTGCCGCTTCGAAGGCAGTGGGCGAGAGTGTGGAGAAACCGTTGATGTACTACCGTAACAACCTCGTGTCGCTCATCAATCTGTTGGAGTTGATGCCGAAGTATGACGTGAAGGGCATCATCTTCTCGTCGAGTTGTACCGTCTATGGCCAGCCTTCGCAGGAGTATCTGCCTGTGACTGAAGATGCACCTGTTCAGAAAGCAATGTCGCCCTACGGCAACACGAAGCAGATCAACGAGGAGATAATTCACGACTATATTCATTCTGGCGCCCCCATCAAGAGCATTATCCTGCGCTACTTCAACCCCATTGGTGCACATCCCTCTGCTCTGATTGGTGAACTGCCCAATGGCGTTCCCATGAACTTGATTCCGTTTGTCACGCAGACGGCTATGGGTATCCGTCAGCAGTTGAAGATTTTTGGCAATGACTATAACACTCCCGACCATACCTGTATCCGCGACTATATCTATGTGGTGGATTTGGCGAAGGCTCATGTGAAGGCGATGGAGCGGGTGCTCGACCAGCCTGATACGGATGCTGTGGAGATCTTCAACATCGGTACGGGTAAAGGACTATCTACGCTTGAGGTGGTTCAGGGCTTTGAGAAGGCAACAGGTGTGAAGGTGAACTGGACATACGCACCGCGTCGTGCAGGAGATATTGAGCAGGTGTGGGGCAATGTTGATAAGGCCAATAAAGTGTTGGGCTGGAAGGCCGACACGCCTACAGAGGAAGTGCTGAAGAGTGCTTGGAAGTGGCAGGAGAAACTGCGCGAGGACGGCATTCAGTAAGATATAGCGGTTCGTTATGAACCGTATTTTGTGTTTGTGTTGTTGTGGGCTCTCGATGAGAATCGCGAGCCCACTTTTATATCACAAACGATGATGGGATTATAACGGCAGACAAGTCTTGAAAGTCCCTTCGGCATCAAACGCGTCGAGTGTGACGGGTTGATGGAAAAGGCCGAAGAGCGAAGAGCCACTGCCAGACATGGCTGCATAGGCGGCTCCCATTTCATAGAGCCGGTCCTTGATGGCCCCAATTTCAGGATGGAGACTGAAGACACTCTGTTCGAAATCATTGACAAGTTCTCCGCGCCAGGTCTCTACGGGTTGCATCACGATATCACGACAGTTCTTTGCGGGATGGTGCGGGTGGATCAGTGAGAAGGCTTCCTTCGTAGGCACTGGGATGGCGGGGCGCACTATGGCGATATACCAGCCACTCAGGTCAAGGTCAATGGGGTGTAGTTTTTCGCCAATGCCCTCAGCGTACGTTGGACGACTGCCGATGAAGAACGCACAATCGGCTCCGAGACGGGCAGCATAGTCAATCATCTGCTGTTCAGAGAGTCCGAGGCGGAACATCTCGTTGAGTAAGGTAATCATATAGCCACAGTCGCTGGAGCCTCCCCCCATACCTGCCTGTGTCGGGATACCTTTATATAAATGCGCGTGTACGCGCGGGAGGGTGGGGAAGTCCTGCTTCAATAGATTATAGGCGCGTACCACGAGGTTTTTCTGCTCGTCGCCCTCAATACGGATATTCGTCACTTTCAGGTCGCAATCAACAGGCGATGGGAAGTCGGGAGCCATCTCAAAGACCTCCAGCGCATCCTTGATCCTGACGGGGTAGAACACCGTCTCGAGGTTGTGATAACCGTCGGGTCTCTTTTCAACTACGTTGAGCCCGAGGTTGATCTTTGCTATAGGAAATGTTATCATGCTGCAAAGATAATTAAAATCTTCCGAATAGCCAAATATTTCTTTTGCCAAAGCGAGAAAACGTTTACCACCCTGCAAAAGTCTGCCCTGAATCTCAGGCAAGGTTTTACCCCCTGGGGTATGGCTTGCCAGAATTTCTGGCACAATTTCCCCCACCGGGGTATGACCTAAACCGTATCTCAGGCTCAGTATCTTTTTACGGATGGCAGTTCTTCGTAGATACCATCATGGTGACTGAAAAATAAGATAATGCTGAAATAAAAAATTGATGAGTGATGAGTGATAAGTGAAAAATAATTTGTATCTTTGCAACCCAAACCTAAAAGAAATATGGCAGAACAAGATAACAATAACCGCCGAAAGGCCCGCAGGCAACAGCCCGTAGATAATACTTACGGACATTTGCAGCCGCAGGCTCCCGATGTGGAGAAGGCTGTGTTGGGAGCCCTGATGATTGACAAGGACGCTTACGCTGTGGTCTGTGAGTTGCTTCGTCCCGAGAGTTTTTATGAGCCGCGCAACCAGATGGTGTATGCTGCCATCCGTGATCTGGCGATGGCAGAGAAACCTGTGGATATGCTCACAGTGACAGACCGTCTGTCGAAGGATGGCAATCTCGATGAGGTGGGCGGACCAGCCTATATCGCGGAACTTACCTCGCGTGTGGCATCGTCGGCTAATGTCGAGTATCATGCAAGCATCATCGCACAGAAATCCCTTGCCCGTCAACTCATTTCCTTTACCAGCAACATTCAGACAAAAGCCTTCGACGAGACCATCGACGTAGATGACCTGATGCAGGAAGCTGAGGGCTCTCTCTTCGAACTGAGTCAGCGTAACATGAAGAAGGACTACACGCAGATTAATCCTGTGATTGATCAGGCTGTGAAGACGCTGATGAAGGCCTATGCTAACAAGGGCGGAATGACGGGTGTGTCCTCGGGTTACTATAAACTCGATGCCATCACTTCTGGCTGGCAGGCCTCCGATCTTGTCATCATTGCCGGACGTCCTGCGATGGGTAAGACCTCGTTTGCTCTCTCCATGGCAAAGAACATCGCTGCTAACAATAGGGTGCCGATGGCGTTCTTCTCACTCGAGATGTCGAACATGCAGTTGGTGAACCGTCTCATCTCCAATGCCTGTGAGATCAGTGGTACGAAGATACAGAACGGACAATTGCAACCCGATGAACTTGACCGTCTGGACAAGCAGTTGAACACCCTTCTCGATGCACCCCTCTATGTGGATGACACCCCAGGTCTTTCGGTGTTCGAGTTGAGCACGAAGGCCCGTCGTCTGATGCGTGAGCATGGCGTGAAGATTATCATGATCGACTACCTGCAGTTGATGAATGCCAATGGCATGCGCTTCTCTTCTCGTCAGGAAGAGGTCTCTACCATCTCGCGCTCACTGAAGAGTCTGGCTAAAGACTTGAACATCCCCATCCTCGCTCTGAGTCAGTTGAATCGTGGTGTGGAGGCCCGTGAGGGGTTGGAGGGCAAACGTCCGCAACTCTCTGACCTGCGTGAGTCGGGAGCCATTGAGCAGGATGCGGATATGGTGCTGTTTGTTCATCGTCCGGAGTACTATCATATCTATCAGGACGAGAACGGACGCGACCTGCGCGGTATGGCACAGATCATCATTGCCAAACACCGTAAGGGTGCGACGGGCGACGTGCTGCTGAACTTCCGTGGCGAGTTCACCCGTTTTGAGAATCCGGAGGATTCGCAATTGGGTCGTAGCAAGAAACAAGATATGGGTGGTGAGATTCGTGGCTCGAAGGTCAATGGCAATAATCAGCCTCCTATAGATGATGAGAACGATCCCTTCAGCCATCTGCAGATGCCGCCGCCCGAGGGGCCGACACCTTTCTAATATCAGATAAAAATTAAAAACAAGACAATGAAGAAGATGATGATTTGGGTGCTTGCCGCCACCCTCGTTTGCGGTACAACGACCTTCATGACAAGTTGTAAGGAAGCGAAAGCCAATGAAGACAATCCCGTCCAGACGGTGTCGAGTGAAGAACTGATTCGTACCAGCCAGAGTTGGGACGGCGTTGAACTGCCTGACTACCTGCAGGGGCGCCCCGAATTGGTAGCCGTGAAGTATGTGTTCCCCGCCGGTCAGAAGTTAGGCTGGCACCACCATCCCGTGATGAACTACGGTGTGCTGGTGCAGGGCGAACTGACCATCATCGGACAGGACGGCAAGGAGAAGACAGTGCATGAGGGTGAGGCTGTCGTAGAGATGGTGAACACCATTCACCACGGCGAGAACCGAGGCTCGAAACCCGTCATCCTCTACATGTTCTACCTCTCGCAGAAGGATATGCCTCTGGCCGTGCAGCACCCTGAGATACCATTGGACTAAATTAGAATCAAAACAAAAATAAAAAAGATTATGTTCTTGGCTTTGCCGTATGGCATAGCCAAGAACTAGGTGTTCGCCGCCATCTTCATCTGCGGCATGACAATGATATCCTGCCGTAATTTCGTTAAGCAAAAGAGCAGTGATAAGCCTGCTTAATCATTTGTATTTCTCAATCAGTCCTTCGGCCTGCGGGTCGCCAATGTCCTTTGCTTTCTCTAGGTTGGGTATTCCCTCTTTTTTATTCCCTTTAAGACACTGCGCAAGTCCTTTGAACAGGTAGCCGTTACTACCTTCTGGTTCCAAGGCGATAATCTCCTCTGCGGTCTGAATGGCTTCATCAAGTTGACCCACCCGAATTTGTAACGAGGCTTTTTCTGCGTAATAGAATGTTTCCTGTGGTTCCATCTGAATGGCCTTGCTGATGTCGTTGAGAGCCTGCTGGTAGAGGCGTCCCTCAATCTCTGCCTGGTGACGGATATAATAGAATCGGGCGTTCACCTGTGCCGCCATCAACTGCTCGTATTCGTTGAAGTCAGCCACTGCATCACGGTATCTGCCTGCGTCGAAACGTGCATTGCCACGTGTCCAGAGGTAGGGCGCAGCCTGTTTGAGATAGGGTTTGCTGAAGGTGCATACGGCACTGTCGAGTAGGGCAAGCATAGCGGTGGTGTCTTTCAGCATCTCCTTGCAACGTGAGGCGCCGTACCATATCTCTGCCTTGTCGATGATGGTATTCTCCGACGTTAGACTGGTAAAGATGTTGTAGGCATCATCATATTTCTTCTGAGCGAAGAGGATGTTTCCTTCCAACTGGCGGTAGCCGGGTAAGGGATTGATGCTATAAGCCTCTTGGATATCAGAAAGGGCTTTGTCGAGTGTCCATCCCTCGTAGGGCTTGTCGTTCTGATAGACTTCTTTGTTGTAGATGGTACGAGCCCTGATAAATAGAGGGTCGTCTTTCTTATCAGCCTTCTTGATAGCTGTCTGGAATTCACGGTCCGCTACGTCGTAATCAGCATTGCCTGCAGCGAGTTCCGCACGGTAGAGGTAGCCGTCAGAGACGTCTGGGAATTTCTGTATAAAGTCCTCCACCAATCCGACGTAGGAAGCTGAGTCGGTAGATGAGGCTGCCATATAGATCAACAGGTTGGCTTCATTCAGGCTGTTGGGCAGTTCCTTCTTAATATTTGTAAGTTTCAGCGTGGGGTCGTTCAGACTAAGTCCCGTCACCTTCAGAGAGTCAGCAAAGCGTGCGCTGACAGCATAGTTCAGTGTGTCGGTGGCGGAGACAGGCTGTTGCAGGATACCGATTACCTCACCGGCTTCGTTCATCAATGGACAACTCACTGCCGTCTCCGGAGTCTGCATGGCCAGCGTGTAGTAGCCATACTCCGACTGGAAGGTCTGTGCCTTGCGGATAGGGAAACTATTTACCACTTTCGTTTCGCGATAGGGCAGGAGCCATACCATGCTGCCCTCTGGCGTTATTGTAGTGGCGATGGTGAGCGGTTGCGACTTGTTCGTTTCCACACGGAACTTCACCACGTCATACATATCGTTGGCACCCATAATGGCGCTGACATTCATCTCTTTACCTGCTGCATCAATGATGATGGCACGGGTGGCTCCCTTGAAGGGTGCGAAGGTGCTGACGGCCTCGCCCTCTGTTCCCACAAAAAAGCCGTTAGTACTGCCTATCAGCGAACCGTCGGCATTGAAGGTCTTCACGGTGAAGACGGACTTTGTGGCTTTCTTCACCCAACTGGGTTGAGCGAAAGAAGTGAATAGAGAACAGTGAATAGTGAATAGTATTAATATAATCTTCTTCATAATCGTAATAATTGTTTTGCATTTTGTATAGCGGCTTCCGACACGTCACTACCGCTGAGCATCTGGGCAATCTCTGTGATGCGCTCGTCGGGAGACAGTTCCGTCATGTGACTGGTGGTGCCTTGCTTCGTTTCTTCCTTCGACACACGGTAGTGGGTGGTGCCGAGGGCTGCTATCTGTGGCAGATGGGTGATGCTAATCACCTGTCGTTCGTGGGCACCCATCTCCTGCATGATCTCTGCCATCTTCTCGGCTATCTTACCACTTACACCAGTGTCTATCTCGTCGAAAATGATGGTAGGCAGTTTTACGGCGCCGCTGATCATAGCCTTCAGCGAGAGCATCACACGGGCAATCTCACCGCCAGAGGCCACCTGCGATACAGGTTGGAGTGGGGTGGAGGCGTTGGCACTGAAAAGGAACGAAGCCTTGTCCTGTCCATTTTTGCCGAGTGCCTCCTGATTCATGCTGATCTGGAAACGCACGTTGGGCATCCCCAGTGGGATAAGCCTCTGTTGCATCTCCTGTTCTATCTGTTTGGCGGCTTTCGTGCGCAGTTTTGTGAGTGACTGTGCCTCTTTCTCGCAGCGTGCCTTCAGTTCGTCCACTTTCTGCTGCATCTCTGCCAGTGCCTCATCGATGTTCTCTATGTTACAGAGTTTTTTCTTGAGTTCGTCACGCTGGCTGATGAGTTCATCGATGCTGTTAGCATGGTATTTCTTCTGTAAGTCGTAGAGCCTGTCGAGCCTGTTGTTCACAGCATCCAGTTCCGCAGGGTCGAAATCCACCTTCTCCAACTGTCCGCCAATCTCTTGGGCAATATCCTTTAGTTCAATGAAAGTGCTGTCCATGCGCTCTGTCAGTTCATTGGTCTGAGGAAAGACATGGCTGATGCCTTTGAGGGCAGAGATGGCAGTGCGCAGAGATTCCACGATACCCGTTCCCTCGGCTTGCAGGGCGTTGTCGGCGGTGTAGAGGGCACTCTTGATGTCTTCCGCATGGGTCATCGTGTCACTCTGTTGCTCCAGTTCCTCTTGTTCACCATCCTTCAGATTGGCTGCTGAGAGTTCATTGTATTGGAATTGCAGGAAGTCGGCATTCTGGCGGTTACGTTCGATATCCTCACGAAGTGCCTCCAAGGTTTTGGTCACTGCCTGGTAGTCGGCGTAGGTCTGACGGTATTGTGCGAGTTCCTTTGCATCGTTGGCGATAATATCTACCACGTTCAACTGAAAGTCCTGTTTATTCAGCAACAGGTTTTGGTGTTGTGAGTGCACATCCACCAGTCGCTCACCGAGTTCCTTGAGCATGGAGAGTTGTACGGGTGTGTCGTTGATGAAGGCGCGACTCTTGCCTGCTGCCGTCAGTTCGCGTCTGATGATGCAATCCTCTGCGTCGTATTCTATGTCGTTCTCGTTAAAGAAAGACTCCATATCGTAGCGCGAGAGATCGAAGTGCGCCTCGATGGTACATTTCTCGGCTCCCTGCATGATACTCTTTGAGTCGGCTCGTTGTCCCAACAGCAGTCCGATGGCTCCAAGTATGATGCTCTTGCCTGCACCCGTCTCACCAGTCATCACGGAGAAGCCTGGGTGCAGTTCGATGTCGAGGGTGTCGATCAGCGTAAAGTTCTTGATATAGAGGTGTTTTAGCATTACTGTCTAATCTTTTCCCACGTAGTGCTCTGCGAGGCATTGATGCTCATCAACAGTTCGTGTAGCGATTCCTTTTCTTTCTGTGTGCCTTTGCCTTTGTAAATGTTGGCCAGTTCGTCTTTTTTGTAGTCGAGCCATATCTGCGGCAACAGACTCAAGGGCTTGTCGTCGTGGGCTTTTTTCAGGTTTTCTTGCAGGGTGGTTGATATCTCCGTGCGTCCGCGTTCTGCATTGTTTGCCATCTCGTCAAGGCCCTTGCGGTAGTAATCATACTGCAACTGTCGGAAGGGTCTCATCGACTCATCGAGATAGTCATTGATGAGTGCGAAGCGGTTGCGTGAGTCCTCAAACGATTTCCATCCTGGGAATCCGAGGTTCTGTGCGTTGTTAACGAGGTACATACAACGTTGCAGGATATCGTTGCCGCCCAAAGGCGAGAAACTGTCGAGGTCGAGACCGATGATAAGATAAGCATAGTAGGCGATGAGTGCCGTCAACTGGTTGTCTATCGTCTCGTCGTTGTAGTTCAGTTGATCGAACTCTGCGAACTCAAACTGGAAGTCGTTATCCTTATTATTATATAAGGTAGAGTTATAAGTCGAGTTGAAAACTGGCCGGTTGGCCTGTATCATGGCCGAGCACTCGAAACGGTTCTCCTCGCGCACGTATTTGCTCACGGTGATGTTCAGATTGCACTGTATGCGTTCGTTCTGCTGGAACTGTAGGTCTGTCCACTGGCGTTCGTTGACAAACTGTTCCAGCGTCTTCTGCAGATTGTCGAACACCGAGGCGTCCGTACCCTGTATCTGACTGTGGTTCACTGTCACCTTCATCTCCAGTTCCTGCGCCAATGAAGTGATAAGTGACATGTGATAAGTGATCAGTAGTCCCAGTAATCTGAGACTACATTTTATCATATATTTTCTGTATTTATTAGTCATCACAAATCACTTGTCACTTGTATCAGTGTTGTACTCCGCGCAACCTGATGCGCGTCAGCACTTGTTTCGTATTATAGGTGAAGTCACCTTGTAATATCCAACCGTAGTAGCCCGGATCCCTGTTCAGAACATCGATGACGGGTACTCCCTTATATTTCCCGAAATTAAAGACCTCAATCATCTTCGGTTTGCCGTCGGTATCTGTAACGGGGGCACCATTGGCGTCCTTTACCTCCGACCACACGATACGCCCAGCAAAATCCACATTGTTGTTCATCTTCGAGAACTCATGCAGGAAATTCATGTCGTTCTCCAGCACTTTCTCTGGTTCGTCGGGATTGGCTCCTGGGGCGTACTTGTCCAGTTCTCCCATCAACACCCGGTAAGTGGCTTCAGTGTCCTCGTCGGCACGGTGTGCTTCGAAGTCGTCCTCCATCTTCCGTCCGCAGTAGAATTTATAGGCAGCGGCCAGGTTACGACGCTCCATCTTGCGGAATATGTTCATTGCGTCAATCATATGACACTTCGAGAAGTCGAAGTCAATACCGGCCCTGAGAAACTCCTCCGCCAACACGGGTATGTCGTAGCCGTTGCTGTTGAATCCAGCGAAGTCGCAGCCCGTAAACAATTCACCCAGTTTTGCTGCTATCTGCTTGAAAGTGGGCTTGTCTTTCACATCGTCGTTGGAGATGCCCGTCAACTGTGTGACGAACGGGGGGATAGGCTCCTCCGGGTTGACAAGCGTGTTGCCACGCTCTTCACGCCCGTCGGGATGCACCTTAATATATGAGATCTGAATAATCCGTGACTTCACGAGATCGAGCCCTGTCGTCTCCAAGTCGAAGATTACCAGCGGCTTCTTTAAATTCAGTTTCATTAATTATCAATTAATCATTGATCAACATTGGCATCATCAGCATCAGCACATCCTGATTCTCTGGCTGTTCTGAGGGTAGTACAAGACCTGCACGACTGGGGTCTGCCAACTGGATGATCACCTCAGGACAATCGAAATTGCTAAGTATCTCGATGAAAGCAGAACCCTTAAATCCGATACTCATCGGCTGTCCGTTATATTCGCAGGCCATGCGCTCAGTAGCCGTCTTCGAGAAGTCGTAGTCTTCGGCATCCAGTTGCAGGGTGGCTCCCTCGACGTGGAAGCGGATCAGGTTACTTGAGTCGTTGGCAAAAGGCTGTACACGACGCAAGGCTGCCAGCAGTGCGAGACGATCCACACGCATCTCGTTGGGATTGTTCTGTGGAATCACGCTGTTGTAGTTGGGATAGCGACCCTCAATCAGTCGGCACTGAATGGTGCCGTCGCCATAGTTCACCTCTGCATTGCGCTCGTCGAAACGGATAGTCACATCACCGCCGTCTTTCCCCAACAGATTGCGTAGCAGGTTGGCGGGTTTCTTCGGCAGGATGAAAGCAGCGGGTTGGTCGTTCTTGATAGTAAATACTTTGTTACGTACCAGTTTGTGTCCGTCGCTGGCCACCACGTTCAGGCAGTCGGCAGTGAGGTCGAAGTAGATGCCGTTCATCACAGGGCGCAGTTCGTCCTGTGCTGTGGCGAATATCGAGCGGTTGATATTCTCTGCGAGGATGGCATTAGGCAGCGTGATGATGTTGGCCGTATCACTGACGGGCTGTGGGGTGGGGAACTCGTCGGCATTCTCGATTGGCAACGAGAAAAGACCGTTTTGATAACTGATTTTCACAATGTTCTGCTCTTGGTTCACGTCGAAGGTGATAGGCTGCTCCGAGAATCCTTTCACAGCCTCAAGCAGGTCATGGTTGCCGATGGCAAAGCGCCCGTCGCTGTCACTTTCTGTCAGTTCAATGCTCGTGCGCATTGTGTTCTCGCTGTCCGATGCAGTGAGAGCCAGTGTCTGACCTTGGATGTCAAATACGAAATCGCCAAGTATGGGCAGGGCGTTTTTGCTGTTAATCACTTTCGAGAGGGCTGAGAGTTTGTTGCTCAGCGCTGTGCTTGATAATGTAAATCTCATAGTTATGTTTTCTTTTTTGTTTACCTTATTTATTATTGGCACAAAATTACAAAAAAACGTTGTTATGAACAAAAAAAACGTAGGAAAATTATGGAATTCAAACTATTTTTAGTAATTTCGCCACCTGAAACGAGTAAAAACAACATATAAAAACAATTTAGCAATGGAATTAACAGGTAGAATTATTGCCGTGATGGAGCCTCGCAGTGGTGTCTCGGCCCGTAGCGGTAACCCTTGGATGACACAGGAATATGTGATTGAAGTTCCTGGTCAGTATCCCAAACGTTGTGTCTTTAATATCTTTGGCGAAGACCGTATCAAGCAGTTTAATATTCAGATGAACGAGGATATTACCATCCAGTTCGATATTGATGCCCGTGAGTATAATGGCCGTTGGTATAATGATATCCGTGCTTACAATGTCGTGCGCGGTCAGGTGCCTGTACCGGGTGCTCCTGTTGCCCCAGGTGCCCCTGTGGCCTCTCCCTTCCCACCGATAAGTGCTGCCACCGATCCCTTTCCTGCTTCTCAGGAACCCGTTTCGGGCGAGGGCAGTGCTGACGACCTGCCGTTCTGATTCCTCTGATTTTTATACCCTTGCACAAATCCCCGCCATCAGCGGGGATTTGCATTTTCTGTATGTTACTCTGCAATGTCTTGACCTACAAAAAAGTCACGCTCAGATGGTCCTTCTTTTGTTCTAGCGTTCTGTGATCCTTTTCAAATGTTTGAGGATGGTGCTATAGGCTCCTGAAGCCAAGGCACTGGGTTTGTGAGTGAACCAAGAGGCTGTTAGTTTCTCACCGCTGGAGAACTCCATGTGGATGCGATATGAAGTGCCACCAGTCATTTGCTCACTGACGCTGTAACCATCGATCTTGAAGATGTTCATATCGCGGAGGATGTTACTGAGTTCTGTGACGTCCTTTTCTGTGGCGCTGAATTCTGTTTTCTGAGACTCACCCCTGTTTTCGCAGTAGATTACCTTGGGAGCCGTTCCCTCATCGGCTATCAGTTCGTAGTAACTGTGTTGGATCTCGCCGACAGGCAACCCGTAATTGGTGTATGCGCAACTGCAATAGATCATCTTACCTTGGGGAAACGCTACTGGTGCTGCATCATAGACCGAGTCCAGGTAAGTGTTGAGGGAGTCGAGGATATTACAATGCTTGTTCGACATTTTGTTGTTGACTGTTATTTTGCCATTCGTGAATTGGAAAGTGACGGTCTCGTCAGACTCTTTTAATCTGTAAGGGGATTGGAGGGGTGTGGATAGGAAGATGTTGTCTGGCTCGTAGAGATGACCGTCGTTGAAATACTGGAACACCTGCTTAGCGACATATAATGGTACATCTACGACGGGTCTTTTCTCTCCCTGATGATTGACCATCAGCGTAGTCTTACCATTATCGGAGTCCAACTGATACATGCGCATGTCAGGAATTTCGGGGGGAAGATAGATTAGAGCCGTCGTATGGTTATAGCCTGACAGCGTTTCAGCAGACAGTGAGGCTCTACTTCGCTCTTTGATAACATTCTCAAGTTCCTCGAACGCCTGCTGCTGTTTTAGAGACATTTCCATGATGTTGAAACTGAACGAATTGTCCTCAAACTGGATGGAGATATACTCGCGACCTGGGTAAGCAAAAGGCATTGAGTGAGGGTCTGGCTCTTCCTTCTTGAACTTGTAGAGTTTTCTTCCCTTGATGATGTCGGTTACCTGCTGCAACACCTCTTCACCGACCTCGACACTATATTGCTTATTAAATCCTATTTTTTTATTGTTCTCTTGGAATAATCCCTTTCCATCAGCATAACTCAGAATGAATTCATAGTCGATGGGAATCTCTGGGTTTGAGATGGTGTGGGAATAGGAAAGCAACTTGCCTTTCGGGGCTTTTTGTGCACATACGGCCATAGACAACATGCATAACGCTATGATGGTTTTTAGTCTCATAATGATTAATGATTGGCTTTTATCTGAAATAAGGATTGTAACGTACCTCGTCGGCGATGGTGGTGGCAGGACCATGACCGGGATAGACCTTTGTGGCAGAAGGCAGCGGAGCCAGCACGTTGAATAGACTGTCAACAATATCTTCGTAGGAACTACGCTCAAAGTCAGTACGTCCGATGCTCATGCGGAAGAGGGTGTCACCACTGAAGAGGACGCCTTCGGTTTCACAGTAATAGCAGACTCCACCAGGTGTGTGACCAGGGGTATGGAGGATGCTAAGGGTATGGCTGCCGAAGGTGATGACGTCGCTGTCGGAGAGATAGCGGCCTACAGACGGCACTTCTATTGGTAGATTGACACCTACGAAATCATAGGTCTGCTCACGCATCTTCACCATCAGAAACTCATCGTCGGAGTGTACCTCGGGCTTCAGACCGAAGGTATTGTAGATGATGCCGTTGCCCAAGCAATGGTCAAAATGTCCGTGAGTGCAGAGCAGGTGCTTGGGCGTGAGGCCAAAGGATTGTATATAATTGGTGATGGCTGCCCCTTCCTCTTCGTAGAGAGCGCCACAGTCGATGATAACACATTCTTTCGTTTCATCGCTGACCACATAGCAGTTTTCGGCCAGCATATTACATGTGAAGTTTTTAATGGTGATCATAGGGGTAGGTATATAATGTGTTTCTCCTTGAACCAAGGCTCTGAGAAGAATGTGTTGATGTCGGTGGTCTGAACAACCTTGCGGAAGGGGTAGGTTTCGGCCTGCACGTCGCCACCCTTGAGACAGAGGATACCGTTGGGGAGGGCATTTCGCTGGGGCTTGGCAATATTCTTGCGGACAATCTTTACGAGATCGGGCAATGGCATTACAGCACGGCTCACCACGAAGTCAAACTTCCCTTTCTCATCCTCACCACGCAGTTGTTCGGGATGGCAGTTGGTGAGTCCGATGGCGTTGCTTACCTCTTGAGCCACACGGATCTTCTTACCCGTACCATCGATGAGTTTAAACTCAACGTCGGGAAAGAGAATGGCAAGGGGGATGCCTGGGAAACCGCCACCCGTACCGAAGTCGAGCACATGGGTGCCAGGACGGAAACAGAGGGCCTTGGCGATGGCCAGCGAGTGGAGCACGTGGTGTTCGTAGAGATTGTCAATATCCTTACGTGAGATAACATTGATTTTCGTGTTCCAATCACGGTAAAGGGTGTCGAGAGCCTCCAGTTGCTGCTGTTGCTTTTCTGTGAGTTCGGGGAAATATCGGGTAAGGAGTTCTATCATTGATTAAAATCTAATCTGAGAATGTCGCTAAGTGAACTGAAGGGAATAACCAACTCGATCTCGCCTTTGTCGAAAGTGGCAATTTCATGGGGATTGTAGATGAAGGTGATGGTCTCGTCGTTGAGAATGAAATTCTTCGAAGGGTATATTTCCATCGAGGGGAGATAACCTTCTTCACGGAGTTCGCTGATGTCTGGGACACCAATTTTCTCGCAGAGGGCCTCTTCGAGAATGGGGTTGAGCCGACTTTCAAAACCTGGCACGAAAACATCGACGAGTTCCAGCAGACGACCAGTCTTGTTCTCGAAGTTCATCGTCATGCGTTGGTTGACGCCATGAGCGCCACCCTCAAAATAGTCAATAGTGGCAATATAGGCAGTGGTGCCGATGTCGTTGTTCTGTGTCTGGCTGGTGATAACGTAGTGGTACTCATACCAAGAACGTTTAGTGGTGTCGGCACGGTCTTGGTTGTAGAGGGGCAGGAAGTTGCGCACATATGTCCTGGTATAACTGTTGGCAAACGAGTCGGCTGCCTCTTGCACAGTGACATCCTTCATGTCGAGCAGTTTCTGTATGATATATTTGTTGACCACTTCAGCCTTGTGTCCGTTCTCGTCGGTGGCATACTCCAGTTGCAGATGGACGGCACAGATGGGGGACCCCTCGTCGTTGGACAACTTCACTTCTTTGTCTGAAATGGCAGAATCAAAGAATATGGTGTCTTCCGTCTCAGTGGCACACGAGACAGCCAAGCACAACAGAAGTGCGGAGAATGTCGTTTTCTTCATACCTAATTAATGTGTTTGGGGTAAAAATTCATGCAAAAATACACTTAAATCATGAAATAGACAAGTAAATCACGAAAAATTTGTAATTTTGCACCCAAAATGTGTGTCACGATGAAAGAAAACAGACTGAAAGCAGCCCTTTTCGATCTTGACGGAGTGGTTTTCGACACTGAGCCACAGTACTCTGTGTTCTGGGGTAGCCAGTGCCGTCTTTATCATCCCGAGCATCCAGGCCTAGAGCATGAGATCAAGGGTCAGACACTCACGGAGATATACGATCAGTGGTTCAGTGGACCCCTGAAGAAGGAACAGCCTGTGATTACTGCTCGTCTGTACGACTATGAGCGACAGATGCATTACGACTATATAGAAGGATTTGAGACGCTGATAGCCGACCTGAGGCAGCACGGGGTGCGTACGGCTGTTGTCACTAGCAGTAATGTACCGAAGATGGAAAGTGTCTATCGCCACCAGCCAGGGTTCAAGTCACTCTTCGACGCTATTCTCACCTCAGAGGACTTCGCTGCCAGCAAGCCTGATCCTGACTGTTATCTCAGAGCAGCGCAACGTCTTGAATCTCAGCCTTCTGAGTGCATTGTCTTTGAGGATAGTTTTAATGGTTTGAAGGCGGGACGCGCTGCACAGATGAAGGTGGTGGGACTCTCTACGACAAACCCTGAGGAAGCGATACGTCCGCTGTCGGACATTCAGATTGCTGACTATCGTGGTATCAACTTCGAGACGATAAGTAAACTGTTATGAACTCACAGAATACACCCGTACATATCAGACTCTGGCACCATGACTTCTGGCGCATGGCGATAGCCAATATGCTGCTGACGATGTCGGTTTATATGCTCATCCCCACACTGCCACTATGGCTGATGGAGACTCAGCATATAGGTCTTTTAGAGACGGGATGTGTGATGGGGGCTTTCGGTGCAGGACTCTTTTTGATGGGGGCCTTCACCTCATATCTCGTACAACAGTACCGTCGAAATATGGTGTGCGTATGGGCCATCATAGGAATGATATGTTGTCTCGGGTTGGTTTATTATCAGGGTTGGCTTCATGGCGAACAATGTAACTATGGGCTGATGTTGGCACAACGCATCGTATTCGGTGCCGCCTTTGGATTGGCGCAGATGGTGCTGGCGAGTACGCTCATCATTGACACCAGCGAGTCGTACCAGCGTACGGAGGCAAATCATGCTGCTTCGTGGTTTGCAAGATTCTCACTTTCCCTCGGACCGCTCACGGGGTTGTTGGTGTATCCGCTTTTCGGATGGCAGACAGTGCTGTTGGTAGCGATGGGATGCGACCTGTTGGCGGTGATTCTCATCCTGCTCGTGCATTTCCCATTCAGGGCTCCCGATGATCATGTGCATCATCTGAGCCTTGACAGGTTCTTCCTGCCTCACGGCTTTATCCTCTTCGTCAACCTGTTACTCATTACGTTGGCAGCAGGACTGGTGCTGTCACTAAAACTCGACATACAATTCTATTCGATGATGATGGTGGGTTTCCTGTCAGCCATCCTGGCACAGCGCTTTGTGTTCCGTGAGGCGGAACTGAAGAGCGAGGTCATCTCAGGACTCGTGCTGATGCTGACCGCCCTGATACTGATGCTTACCCGTAGTCAGACCATAGTGGGATATGTGGCTCCGTTGTTCATAGGCTTTGCCCTTGGCATTATCGGGGCACGCTTCCTGTTGTTCTTTATCAAACTGAGCCGTCATTGTCAGCGTGGCACGTCGCAATCAACGTATATGCTCGGATGGGAGAGTGGTTTGGCTTTTGGTATAGGTCTGGGATATGCTGTCTGTCAAGGTGATCCGCAGACCGTTCTCATCGTGGCACTAGTGCTATCTGCCATAGCCCTTTTGCTCTATCAATATACACATCATTGGTTTATTCACAACAAAAACAGATAAGATTATGAAGTACGGATTTGTGAAAGTGGCAGCCGCTGTACCCGCCATCAAGGTGGCTGACGTCGATTACAATGTGCAGCAGATAGAGAGTCTGCTGGCTCAGGCCGAAGGCAAGGGCGTGGAGATCATGGTGACACCAGAACTCTGTCTGACGGGCTACACCTGTCAGGATCTCTTCCGTGAACAACTGTTGCTCGACAAGGTGGAGGAGGGTATCGTACAGTTGCTTGACTTCACCCGCAAACTCGATGCTATCCTGATTGTGGGAGCACCTGTCTGTATCAATGCCCTGCTTTACAACTGTGCCGTCATCATCCAAAGAGGTACCGTGCTGGGTGTCGTTCCGAAGACCTATCTGCCCAACTATGGCGAGTTCTATGAGAAACGCTGGTTTGCCTCTGCTCAGGACCTGAATCCTACGGATATCTATCTGGCAGGTTGTCCTGTGCATGTGAGTGCAGAGCCAGTCGTCTTCTCCACGGGCGACGGTGTGAAGTTTGGCATGGAAATCTGCGAGGACGTGTGGGCGCCTATTCCTCCGAGCAACAACCTGGCACTTGCAGGTGCCGACATCATCCTGAACCTCTCGGCTTCTGACGAGTTAATAGGCAAGCACCGTTATCTGTGTTCACTGCTGGCGCAGCAGAGTGCCCGCACCATCAGCGGCTATGTCTATGCAGGCAGTGGCTTCGGAGAATCCACGCAGGATGTGGTGTATGGTGGCAATGCCATGATCTTCGAGAACGGTAAGTTGTTGGCAGAGGGTGAGCGCTTCGGTTTACAGCCCCAGATAAAGATATCACAGATAGACGTTGAACGGTTGCGTACGGAACGTCGTCAGAACACCACCTTCATCAATGCCCAGCGGGGTACCCATTGTCTGCGAGTTGCAGCCAAAGCCGTCTCTCCGCGAGACTTTGAATTGATCCGAGATATTGACCCACATCCCTTTATTCCTAAGGAGGCAGATATGCAGACGGCATGCGAGGAGATTCTCAATATACAGGTGTTGGGACTTGCCAAACGACTCTATCATATCAATGCACAGAAGGCTGTCATCGGTATCAGTGGAGGACTCGACTCGACGTTGGCTCTGCTCGTCACGGTGAAGGCGTTCAATAAATTGGGATTGGATCGTAAGGGTATCATAGGCATCACCATGCCAGGCTTCGGAACGACAGATCGCACCTATCAGAATGCCATGAAACTGATGCAGACACTGGGTATCACCATCCGCGAGATTAATATCGCCAAGGCTGTCACCCAGCATTTCGAGGATATTGGCCACGATATCAAGCAGCACGACATCACCTATGAGAACAGTCAGGCTCGTGAACGTACGCAGATTCTGATGGATATAGCAAATCAGGTGAATGGTCTTGTGGTGGGTACGGGTGATCTCTCGGAATTGGCCCTCGGATGGGCCACCTATAATGGCGACCACATGTCGATGTACGGTGTGAATGCAGGTGTGCCGAAGACGTTGATTCGTTATCTTGTAAGTTATGTGGCTGGGGAGATGGCGACAGACACGTTGCTCGACATCATCGACACGCCGATATCACCAGAACTGATTCCTGCAGACGAGAAGGGACATATCAAACAGAAGACAGAAGATCTTGTAGGTCCCTACGAGTTGCATGACTTCTTCATATACTATTTCCTTCGCTACGGTTTCAGCCCGAAGAAGATTTATATCATGGCGCAGAAAGCCTTTGACAAGACTTATGATGATGCCACCATCAAGAAGTGGCTCACCACCTTCTGTCGTCGGTTCTTTACACAACAGTTCAAACGCAGTTGTCTGCCCGATGGTCCGAAGGTGGGTACAGTGAGCCTCTCGCCTCGTGGCGACTGGCGCATGCCCAGTGATGCCAGTTATGCTTTGTGGGTGAAAGAGTGTGAGTCGCTGTAATAAAGAAGGAGTTAGCCAAACGCTAACTCCTCTTTGTCTGTGGGTTTTGTGATATGGATGGTGGCTCCCGCTTCGAGGTTGCCATTGACGATGAGGTTGCTGACGCCATCCTCAATATACGTCTGTATCGCACGCTTCAGCGGACGGGCGCCAAACTGCACGTCGTAGCCCTTCGAAGCCACAAACTCCTTCGCCTCGTCAGAGAGGTCGATGTGGTAGCCAATCTGTTCGATACGCTGGAAGAGTTCCTTCAGTTCAATGTCGATGATCTGCTTGATAGCCTCCATATCGAGTTGGTCGAAGGTGATGATCTCGTCGAGGCGGTTTAGGAACTCAGGCGAGAACTGCTTCGAGAGTGCCTTCTGCACGATGTTACGCGCATGTTCCTTGTCTTGTTCGTTGAGCATCAGACCTGTGCTGCCTGAGGCACTGAAACCAACGCCCCTTCCAAAGTCTTTCAGTTGACGCGTACCTGCGTTAGAGGTCATGATGATGACGGTGTTGCGGAAATCCACGAATCGTCCGTTACCATCTGTCAGACGTCCCTCGTCGAGTACCTGCAGCAGCAGATTGTACACGTTGGCATGTGCCTTCTCTATCTCATCAAGCAAGACGATGGAGTAGGGATGGCGACGTACGCGCTCTGTCAACTGTCCGCCCTCCTCGTAGCCGACATATCCCGGAGGTGCACCGATGAGGCGCGAGGTATTGAAACTCTCCGTATATTCGCTCATGTCGATACGGATGAGAGCATCACTGCTGCCAAACATAAATTCTGCCAATTTCTTGGCGAGGTAGGTCTTTCCGACACCCGTAGGTCCGAGGAACATAAACACACCGATGGGATGGTTCGGGTCTTTCAGGCCCACACGATTGCGCTGGATGGCGCGCACCATCTTCTCAATAGCCTTGTCCTGACCGATGACGGAGCCTTTCAGTTCCTCCATCATCCCCTTCAGACGGATACCCTCCTGTTCTGCCATACGCTGTACGGGTACGCCTGTCATCATCGACACCACTTCTGCCACCTGTTCTTCTGTCACCACCTGACGATCATCTGTCTCACCTTCCTGCCATTTCTTATTGAGGGCCTTCAGGTCGGCTTCAAGAATGGTCTGACGATCCCGGTAGCCGGCAGCCAGTTCAAAGTCCTGGTTCTTCACGGCAGCGTTCTTGCGCTCCTTGATGAGGGCAATCTGCTTTTCTGTCTCAATAATCTCGGGCGGTATCTGTGCATTAGAATAATGTACGCGAGAACCTGTCTCATCCAATGCGTCGATGGCCTTATCAGGCATGAAACGATCTGTCACGTAGCGGTCTGTCAATTTGACACACGCCACGAGGGCCTCGTCCGTATAGGTCACATGGTGATGGTTCTCGTAACGGTCCTTGATGTTACGGAGAATCTGCAGTGTCTCTTCCTGGGTGGTCGGTGCCACCTGCACCTTCTGGAAACGACGCTCCAAGGCTCCGTCTTTTTCTACGGAGTTGCGGTATTCGTCGAGTGTGGTGGCGCCAATACACTGCATGGTGCCTCGTGCCAGGGCGGGTTTCATGATGTTGGCAGCATCCATGCTTCCTGGTGTAGAGCCAGCGCCAATGATGGTGTGTATCTCGTCGATGAACACGATGACATCGGGGTTCTGCTCTATCTCTTTCATCAAGGCTTTCAGACGTTCCTCAAACTGTCCGCGATACTTCGTGCCTGCTACCACTCCCGTCATGTCGAGGGTGTAGATGCGTTTGCCAAAAAGCATGGGCGAGGTACGGTGGTTGGCAATCTGCTGGGCAAGTCCTTCCACGATGGCACTCTTGCCCACACCAGGCTCACCAATCAGGATGGGGTTGTTCTTTTTGCGTCGTCCGAGGATCTCGACGACACGCTGTATCTCCTTCTCACGACCTACGCAGGGGTCGAGTTTCCCGTCGAGGGCTGCCTGAGTCAGGTCTGTACCGAAAGTGTCGAGCACAGGTGTCTTCGAAGCAGGCTTCTGCGTCTGCGTAGTGGTAGAGGAGGCTGATGCTCCTGATTTGCCAGCATTAGCAGATGATGAGGTCTCTTCGTATTCCTCTTCATCCTCGTCGGGCAAACCTATACCGTTGGTGATGTTATTCGCTTGTGGGGCGTGTAGCATCGTCAATGCGTCTTCATAATTCATACTGTTCAATTCTAATACTTGTTTTGCACCGTTGTTCACGGCATCATGTAGAATGGCGAGCAACAGATGCTGCTCTTCTACCTTCTTTGATCTCTGGATACGTGCCTCAAGAACAGCGAGTTTCAGGATGTTGTTCGCCTTTTCATTGAGCACCAGTTCGGTGGTATATATGGGCTTTCCTATCTCGTCTTCCCTCACGCGATTCTCGAGTTCCGTCTTGACATTTTGTAAATTCAAATTCAGACGTTGGAAGATGTCGATGACAGGACCTTCCTTCATCCTCAGCAAGCCCAGAAGCAGATGCTCCGGACCTACCCAACGACTGGCCAACCTTGCAGCCTCCTCTCGGGAGTAGGCAAGTACTTCTGATACCTTAGGTGAAAATTGACTGGTCACTATATTTACTATTTTTCTATTTACTATTTGATATTTTGTGCAAAGTTACAACATTTCTTGCAAACACCGTGCCAATTGAAAGAAAAACTTTCCGCTAAATATACTTAAAAGGTTTGGTGGGTCGAGAAAAAATGACTACCTTTGCACGGTAAAAAACGCGTCAGCGGGCTTAAAAAGTGCCTTAAACGCGAAATGGCGCTTTTTCGGCGCAGTAAAAAATAGTCAAATTGTAAATTGTAAAATAGTATAATAAATCAATGGATCAGACATTCGACAACGACAGAATTATTAAGATCAACATTGAGGAAGAGATGAAATCGAGTTACATCGACTACTCCATGTCAGTCATTGTGGCCCGTGCCCTTCCCGATGTACGCGACGGCTTCAAGCCTGTCCATCGCCGTATTCTCTATGGTATGATGAACATCAACAACGTCTCCACGCAGCCTTATAAGAAATGTGCGCGTGTCGTAGGTGAGGTGCTTGGTAAGTACCACCCCCACGGCGACTCCTCCGTCTATGGCGCCCTGGTGCGTATGGCGCAGGACTGGAATATGCGTTACACCCTCGTTGACGGACAGGGTAACTTCGGCTCCGTCGATGGTGACTCGCCTGCAGCCATGCGTTACACCGAGTGCCGTCTCTCCAAGATGGGTGAACACATCATGGACGATCTTGAGAAAGAGACCGTCGATATGATGAACAACTTCGACGACTCGCTCGTAGAGCCAACCGTTATGCCGACGAAGGTTCCTAATCTGTTGGTAAACGGTGGTAACGGTATTGCCGTCGGTATGGCTACGAATATGCCGACCCATAACCTGGGTGAGGTAATCGACGGCTGTTGTGCCTATATCGACAATCCCGACATCGATACCGATGGTCTGATGCAGTATATCCCAGGCCCCGACTTCCCAACGGGAGCCTATATCTATGGCTTGCAGGGTGTGCGCGATGCTTACGAGACAGGTCGTGGCCGTATCGTGATGCGTGCCAAGGCAGAGATCGAGAGTGGCGAGACCCACGACAAGATTGTCGTCACAGAGATTCCTTACGGTGTGAACAAGGCCGACCTTGTGGCTTATATCGCCGACCTCGCCAACCAGCATAAGATTGAGGGTGTGGCAAATGTCAACGACGAGTCAGGTCGTCAGGGTATGCGTATCGTGGTCGATGTGAAGCGCGATGCCAATGCCAACGTGCTGCTCAACAAACTCTTCAAGATGACAGCCCTGCAGAGTTCGTTCTCTGTCAACAATATCGCTCTGGTGAAAGGCCGTCCCCGTCTGCTCAACCTCAAGGAGTGCGTCAAGTATTTCGTGGAGCACCGTCACGACGTGACCATCCGCCGCACCAAGTTTGACCTGCGCAAGGCTCAGGAGCGTGCCCACATCCTCGAGGGCTTGATCATTGCTGTCAACAATATCGACGAGGTGGTACACATTATTAGAAATAGTAAGACCCCGACAGATGCCCAGCGCAATTTGGAAGTTCGCTTCGAACTCGATGAACTCCAGTCGAAGGCTATCGTCGATATGCGTCTGGCACAACTCACAGGCCTGCGTGTCGATCAACTCCATCAGGAGTTCGAAGACCTGCAGAAACTCATTGCCGACCTGCAGGAGATCCTCGACAACCCCGAGCGCTGCAAGGAAGTGATGAAGAACGACCTGCTCGAGGTGAAGGAGAAGTACGGCGACGAGCGTCGCACCGAGATCATCCCCTTCGACCACGAGTTCAATGCTGAGGACTTCTATCCCGACGATCCCGTCGTCATCACCATCAGCCACATGGGCTACATCAAGCGCACGAAACTTGATGAGTTCCACGAGCAGGGCAGGGGAGGCGTCGGCGCCAAGGCCGCCCGTCATCGCGACAACGACTTCACCGAGTATATCTATCCCGCCACGATGCATAACACGCTGCTCTTCTTCACCCAGAAGGGTCGCTGCTACTGGCAGAAGTGTTACGAGATTCCCGAGGGCGACAAGAACTCGAAGGGTCGCGCCATCCAGAATATGCTTAACATCGAGCCCGACGACTCCATCAACGCCGTGCTTCGCATCAAGAACTTCAACGACGAGGAGTTCCTGCAGACCCACTATGTGGTGTTCGCCACCAAGCAGGGTATCATCAAGAAGACCCGTCTCGATGCCTATAAGAACGTACGTGCTGCTGGTGTCATCGCCATCAACATCAACGAGGGCGACGAGGTGGTTGGCGTGCGCCTCACCAACGGCCACAACGAGTTGCTCCTGGCCAACCGCAACGGACGTGCCGTACGTTTCGACGAGGACGACGTGCGCACCATGGGCCGTGTGGCTACGGGTGTCATCGGCATGCGCCTCGACGGTGGCGACGATGAGGTGGTAGGCATGGTCTGCGTCAACGACCCGAACGAGGAGACGATCATGGTTGTCTCGGAGAACGGCTACGGCAAGCGCTCCGAAGTGGAAGACTACCGTAAGACCGCCCGTGGCGCCAAGGGTGTGAAGACCCTCGCTATTACCGAGAAGACTGGTCGCCTCGTGGCCATCAAGGTGGTGACCGACGAGAACGACCTCATGATAATCAACAAGAGCGGTATCCTCATCCGCCTGAAGGTGGCCGACGTGCGCGTCATGGGCCGTGCCACCCAGGGTGTGCGCCTTATCAACCTCGCCAAGAAGAACGACACCATCGCCAGCGTCTGCAAGGTGATGCACTCACAGGCCGAGGAAGACGACATCGAAGAGGCTGAGGTACTCAACGAGGAACTGCCTGCTGACACAACAACAGATTCTGCCTTTGAGACAGAAGACGAGAATAGCAACAACGAATAATAACAAATTAAACCAAATTAAAGGCTTATGAAAAAATTTATGATGATGGCAATGATGCTGGTGGCCAGTGCTACCGCTTTTGCCGGTGACAGTGATGCTTTGAAGGCAATCCTCAAAGCAAAGGACTATGCGGAGGCTGAAGCCCTGCTGAAGAGCAGTCTCGGTCAACTCGCCAACGATCAGGAGAAGGCCAAGGCCTACAACAAACTCGTTGACCTCGCTTATGCAAAGTATAAGAAGGAAGACGACACGCGTATTACCAACCAGGCTCTGATGAAGAATGATCCTGTCGATACCGATGGAATGATCAAGGCTGGTATTGATGCCCTGAACTATGGTCTTGAGTGCGACAAGTTTGATGTCCTTCCCAATGCCAAGGGACAGGTGAAGCCTGCTTTCCAGAAGAAGAATCAGGACCGTCTGTATAACGTGCTGAAGGGATTGTATGATAATGGCTGTAACTTTGCCGAGAATGGTAAGAACGAGGAAGCCTTCAAGTGCCTCGATGCTTATGTCAACGGTTCTACAGCCTCACTCTTCAAGGAGAACCCCGCTGTGAAGAATGATCCCAACCGTGGTATTGCTGCCTACTATGCTGGTCGTGCTGCCATGCAGTTGGAAAAGAAAGAGCGTGCTATTGAACTCCTGAAGATGGGTGTGGCAGACACCATGAAGCAGGTGCGTGAGTACAGCATCGACCTCCTTCTCTTCACCATGAGCAAGAACCGCTCCACAAAGGCCGACTCCCTGAAGTTCATCAACGACATGAAGGATCTCTATGCCCAGTATCCCGAGAACGAGAAGGTCTATTCCTACATGTGTGATGCTTTGATTCTCAACAACGACGAGGCTGCTGTCGAGGAGATTGCCAAGAACCATCTGGCTAAGTTCCCCAACTCTGTGCTTCCTCACATCTACAGCGCTTTCCTGCTGCAGAACCAGAAGAAGTATGCTGAGGCCGTTGCTGAGTGGAACAAGGTTCCCGAGTCACAGCCCAACTACGTACAGTTCGCTTACTATCGCGCCGTCTGCAAGTACAATATCGCTGCTGAGTTCAACGAGAAGAACTCTGACGAGCGTACAGGTCGTCTGACCCCTGAGAACGATAAGAAGTTCAAGGAGTTGCTCACCGACGCCCAGGTTGACTTCGAGAAGTGCCAGGAGTTGGATCCCGAGCAGAACACCGTGAAGTGGAAGTACCTGTTGCACAATGTCTATACCCAGACCGGTCAGCAGGCTAAGGCCGATGCCTTGGATTAATCTTCCGCATCATACCATATGAATAAGCCCTGCCTTTTGGCGGGGCTTATTCTTTTTTGGATGTCGAAAGACCTTCGGCCTTTTACTTATCACATACCGCCCTCTTCCTCGGAGCCGCCGCATTATTTTGTTAATTTACACAAAAAATCTTCATCCCCAACCTGGGGTATTTATGTCCTGATTCAGGGGACGGTTCCCCCAGGGTGTGGTTTTCGTGCCCTGAACGCGAGGGCGGTTTTCCCAGGGTGTGGTTTTCTTCCTCTGGTCGCGGGGATGGTTTCTACAGGGCGTGGTTTCCATCCCCTGAACGCGAGGGCGGTTTTCCCAGGGTGTGGTTTTCTTCCTCTGAACGTGGGCACGTTTTTCCCACCCCCGGGTCGGCCACTTTTTCAGTTCTTCACTTTTTCACTTCGGACATTTATGTTTTTCGTTTTTCGAAATACCCGATCAGATGATATTATATATTATAATTCTACTATTACTCATCCCTACTTAGTCCATCCTCTCAGTAAAGCAAAGTCAGAAAACCTAAATGTCTAAAGTGAAAAACTGAAAAAGTGAAGAACCTCCTCCATACCCTTCCTGAATCAGTTGACGCTTTTACTGGAAAGGTTGTCTTCTCAGAAGAGGCTGCAACTGCAGTTTGCACCTTAATTATATAAAAGGAGAGCGCTCATCACTGGGAACTCTCTTCACAGCCTTGTTCAGATTGCCGGTGGTAACATGATAGAGATCTGCAAGGTCTTTGTCGAGCATGACCTTCACACCCCTGATCTCGTAGATAAGACTTTTGATTCTTGCTAATACGTGGAGGCTAGGAGCCAGTTTGAAGGATATGGGGGCAGGTCTCATAACTTATGGAGGGCTGCCAATGAGAAATAAATAGCGAAAAATTTGGATTTGTGAAAGGTGAAAGATTTCGATTGACCCCAAGGACAATCGCAGAAAGATTCTCTTCGACATGCGGTAAAGAATAAGCCCCGCCAAATGGTGGGGCTTAATTGTATGGTATGAACTGGTTACTGTTTGTTCTTCAAGATGGGATGATTCAACCACTTGGGTTTCATGTGGTGGAGCATCGCCTCTATCTCGCCCTCCATCAACTGGGGATAGCAAAACGCAATCCACGCACAGAGGGGGTTGTTCTTGTTCTCCAGTATCTGCTGCTTGAACACGTCCTTCTGCTGCTCGAGCATGCTCTGACGGATGGATTCACCCTGTGCCTGGGCACTACGCCAGGCTTCGGGATCATCGGTGAACACATCGATATGGAACCCCTCAGGACTGGAATTTTTGATCTCACTGCAGACGGCCTGCAGTTTTTGTGACTGCTCTGACCCCTGAATGGTTCTTTTGCTCCAGTTGACGGTGATGTGACGACTGTCGGGGATGAGCACGAAGGTGCCGCGTTCGGGCCATCGCTTGGAGTCGTGCAGACGTATGAACGCATCGCGGTCAACTTTGATGTTGACGGAGAAATGCGCATCGTTGATGGGCACGAGTTGCGCATGGGCGGTGTCTTCGTTGATGATGAGATAGAGCGTGGTTTGTGAGGGTGACGTTGTCCCGTCGATGGTCACCTTCACTTTCTTTGCCTGAACGGCTGCGACAAGAGCGCAAACCATCAGGGTACATAAGAGTCGTTTCATGGGGGTGTTCCTTATTGTTCTTCCACTGGCGCCATATTGACGGGCTTGAAACGGAACTCGCTTTCGGTGAGGTTCTTTACATCATAACGGCCCGCATTCTTGACAGTGTAGAGTTTCTTCATCTTCAGGTATTTCTTCTCAATATCCTTGCGGTTGAGGGCAAAGACCACAATGCAGGTGCGATAGGGCATGTTGAGTTTCTCGCTGAAGTAGTTGCGTAACTGGTTGGAATAGTTACTGCGGCCCAGAAGGAACTTCGTCTTGGAGTCGTACCATACGCTATCGACGGTCTGTATGTCGGTGATATATACGACTGAGTCGGAGAAGTTGGCTACGAATCCGAACATATAGCCCTGGGGGCTGACGGTACCTTTGGCACTGGCCTTGACACCTGTCAGGGTCAGCATGATGATGATCAGTAATGTGTATCTAATGAGTCTCATTTATCCTAAGAATGTCTTTAAAATCTTGTTTTTTGTACAGGTGCGGAGGCGGCGGATGGCCTTCTCCTTGATCTGACGGACGCGCTCGCGCGTGAGACCGTATTTCACACCAATCTCCTCGAGGGTGAGTTCTGGCTGGTTGATGCCGTAGAAGGCCTCGATGACATTGCGCTCGCGTTCGTTGAGGGTCTTGAGGGCGTTGTTGATCTCTGCCTTCAGCGACTCCATGACCAGCGTCTTGTCGGCCATCGGTGCGTCGTCGTTCACCAGCACGTCGAGCAGGCTGTTGTCTTCACCGTCGATGAATGGGGCATCGACGGATACATGACGGCTGTTGACACTCATGGCCTCGTCGATCTTGTCTTCAGGGATGTCGAGTTTCTCGGAGATTTCCTCCACCGACGGCCTGCGCTCGTTCTCCTGCTCAAACTTGCTCAGCACCTTGTTGATCTTGTTGGCGGAGCCCACCTGATTGAGTGGCAGGCGCACGATACGGCTCTGCTCGGCGATGGCCTGAAGGATGCTCTGGCGTATCCACCAGACGGCATACGAGATGAACTTGAATCCGCGTGTCTCATCGAACTTCTCCGCTGCCTTGATGAGTCCCAGATTGCCTTCGTTGATGAGGTCGGGTAGGGAGAGTCCCTGGTTCTGGTACTGCTTGGCCACAGAAACGACAAAGCGGAGGTTTGCCTTGGTGAGGCGCTCTAAGGCCTTGCGGTCACCCTTGCGGATGCGCTGGGCCAACTCCACTTCCTCTTCTACCGAAATCATTTCCTCCTTGCCGATCTCTTGTAGGTACTTGTCAAGGGCTTCACTCTCTCGGTTTGTGATTGACTTCGTGATTTTCAGTTGTCTCATCGTGTTGTTGTTTTTAGCCAAGGTGCAAAGGTAAGGCAAAAAAACGGAATCACCAAAAAAAACCGCAAATTTTTAACATTTGCGGCTTTTTTCGCTTATACAGATCGCTTTTCACTCGTTATCTTTCACCTTTATTCGTCCTCGAGAGGTACTGCAAAGTAGCCTTTCTTGCCTGTCGGATAGATACCCTGGATATAGAGTACGGGCTCCTTCGACTTGTTGGCTTCTTTGACAACATTCTGCAGGTCGTCGATGGTCTTGATGCTCTGATCGTTGACACGCTGGATGATGAAGCCCTGAGGAACACCGGCATCCTTCAACTTGCCACCGCTCACCTTCAGCACCTGCAGACCGTAACCGATATTCAACTGTTCCTTCTGGGAGTCGCTGATGGCCTTGAACTGTCCGCCAAGCACGTCGATGTCTGCATCTTTCACCACCTTCGTGTTACCCTTCTCATTCTTCAGGGTCAGCGTAGCGGTCTTCTTGTTCTTGTTGCGCAGATAGTTGATGGTGATCTTGTCGCCAGGACGCTTCTGGGCGATGATGCCCTGCAGGTCGCCAAACTTAGGCACCTTCTGTCCGTCGATATGGGTGATGACATCACCTTCCTTCAGACCTGCATCAGCAGCAGCACCGTCATCGATGACCTTACCGATATAGATACCTTCCATGGTGCCGAGATCGACCTCGTTGCCCTTCTCTTTCTCATTATCGACATAAGCACTGACATCCTGTCCCTGGATACCGATCATGGCGCGCTGTACGGTACCGTACTTCTTGATATCATCGACCACCTTATTCATGATAGAGGTAGGGATGGCGAAACCGTAACCAATATTGGAACCCGTCTGCGAGTAGATCATGGCATTGATGCCGATGAGGGCGCCATTGGTGTTGACGAGGGCACCACCAGAGTTACCCTGGTTGATGGCGGCGTCGGTCTGAATCATGGAGGTCACCTTGCCTGGCTCCTGCATGCTGCGGGCCTTGGCAGATACGATACCTGCAGTCACGGTGTTGTTGAGTCCGAGGGGATTACCTACGGCCAGCACCCATTCGCCAACCTTCACGTCGTCGCTGTTGGCAATCTGGATAGCGGGCAGGTTCTTGCCGTCAATCTTGATGAGGGCCAGGTCGGTAGTGGCATCAGCACCAATGATGCGGGCTGAGTATTCCTTGTTGTCGTTGAGGGTCACCAACAGTTCGTCGGCACCATCCACCACGTGGTTGTTGGTCACGATATAGCCATCGGCAGAGATGATGACACCTGAGCCTGCTGCCACGCGCTTCGGGGTCTGTACCTGGCGCTGGCGACGTCCACCGTTGCCATTGCCCTGTCCACGTCCAAAGAAACCTCCAAACGGGTCGGAGAAGAAATCCTCGAAGGGGTCGGAGTATTCGACGGTCTGAACCTTGGAGTTCTGCGTGTTTTTGATATAAACCACTGAGGGCAGTGCCTTCTCAGCGGCAACGGTCAGATCTACGGGTTGACCTGCGGGCATGGAAGCCACAACAGGGTCGGGTGTGTTGGCTGCATTTGTCTTGTTGAATGATACAACAGACAGTACCAGTGCTACAGCACATACGGCTGGGGTAGCGACATTTACAATCTTTTTCATATTCACGTTCATTTTTGTTATGATTTTAATTATACTTCTAGTTGATTCTGAGCAGCATAGTGCTCGCTGTTTTCGGTTGCAAAGATAGGTGCATTTTTCGTGAAACTGACAAATTGTCGTAATAATTTGTCCGAATTTAACACTTCCCGCACAGACTTAACGGCTGTTTGCGATTAACACTTTAAATCTTAAAAGGTTGACAAATTTAAGAATATCTACATTTTATAATTAAAATATATCAAGTATCTCGCTTTTCTCCGCGATTCTTCCTGCTAATCCTTTCGTAATTCAATATTATTTTGTATTTTTGCGCCCGAAAACACTGTCTCGGCTTGTCGCTGGTGTCGTAATGGCACAAGAGGAAAGTCCGGGCAGCACAGGGTGCCCCACTTCTGAAAGTGGAAGCTGTTGGTGACAGCAGGTGCCGGCAGAAGAGAATGACCGCCCCTTTGGGGTAAGGGTGAGAAGGTGGTGTAAGAGACCACCAGCCGACGGGTGATCGTCGGGCTGTGCCGACTGGGGGCTGCAAGTTCGCGTAAACCATCGTCCGAGGGTTGCCCGCCCGATTTACGATGGAGGGTAGAACGCTTGAGCCACGGGGTGACTCGTGGCGTAGATAGATGACAGGCTAAAACAGAACCCGGCTTACGGAGGCAGTGCTTTCTTTTTTAGAATGAATGGTAAAAGTGAAAAGTGATGAAGGAGCGTCTGCAGCAGATTTATCGGATTATGTACCAAACCATCCGTTTCTTTACGACGAAACGGGTGATGGCTCAGGCGTCGGCTCTGACTTACTCGACACTCTTGGCCATCGTACCCATCCTGGCTGTGGTGTTTGCCATTGCACGGGGCTTTGGCTACAATAAATACATCGAACTGTGGTTCCGTGATACGTTGTCTTCCCAGCCGCAGGCTGCTGACGCAATCGTAGGCTTCGTCAATGGTTATCTTGTCCATACCCAGAGCGGCATCTTCCTCGGTGTCGGACTGATCTTCATGCTCTATACCGTGTTGATGCTGATGAACAATGTCGAGGAGACTTTCAATCAGATATGGCAGGTGAGCAACTCGCGACCTATCATCCGCTCGTTCACCAACTATCTGGCGATGTTCCTGCTCTTTCCGATTCTCGTCATCATCATGACGGGTGTGTCTGTCTTCATGGCAACGATTGCCAACTCGCTGTCGAACCGTTTCTACATTGGGTCTGCCTTGGAAATGCTTCTTGACCTCTCCACGTATATCGTGGTGTCGCTCTTGTTTATCGGACTCTATGTGTATATGCCCAATACAAAGGTGAAATGGTCGTGTGCCATTATCCCCGGTATTCTGGCGGGTGTGGCCATGCAGTTGTTGCAATGGTTCTATATCCATTCGCAGATCTGGGTGACGGGCTATAATGCCATCTACGGCTCCTTTGCAGCCCTGCCGTTGTTCATGTTGTGGTTGCAGATCTCATGGACCATCTGTCTCTTTGGCGCACAACTGACCTATACGAACCAGAACCTGAATCGTTTTGGCATTAATCTTGATGCGGAGGTCGATTTCCATCCCTTGGTTGATATGACTGAGGATGAAACAGACGAAGCGGCCAGAGAATTATACTCTGACCGCCTCGATTCACTGTAACCTTCGACAGGCTCTGGCACCGTTGAAGGGTTACTGATTCATCAGATATTGTTTGAAGTCTGCGAAGTCCTTGGTCATGGGGACACACTGTTTCGTACCCTTCATGAAGGCGGCAAGACGATCAGGTATCTCCACATCGATACTGAGGATATCATCTACCTTCTCCTTGAACTTAGCCGGATGGGCTGTCTCGCAGAACACGCCAATCTCACCTTCCTGTAATCCGTCTTCAAGGGCCTGATAACCGCAGGCACCGTGAGGATCGAGGATGTAACCCGTCTCTTCGTAGCACTGGCACATCGTCTCTTTGATCTGTTCGTCGTTATAGGTAGCACCACTGATGAGGTTGGTGATGCGATGGTGCGTCGCCTCGTCAGTCAGCGTGTTATTCTTACTGTAGAGATTGATGATGCGGGCGAAGTTGGAGGGATCGCCTACGTCCATCGCATTGGCGAGGGTCTGGATAGAGGCCTTCGGCTCGTACTTGCCTGTCTGCAGATACTTATAGAAGATATCATTGGCATTGTTGGCGGCGATGAAGCGCTTCACAGGCAGGCCCATCTGATGACCGAAAAGGGCTGAACAGATATTTCCGAAGTTGCCTGAGGGCACACACATGACTATTTGACCATTTGAGAATTTCTCCTTCATCCTGGCGTAGGCATTGAAGTAATAGAAGGCCTGCGGGAGGAAACGCGCCACGTTGATGCTGTTGGCAGATGTCAACTTCATGTGCTTGTTCAGTTCCTCGTCCATGAAGGCACTCTTCACCAGGGCCTGACAGTCGTCGAAGACACCATCTACCTCAATGGCGGTGATGTTCTTGCCCAGCGTCGTAAACTGGCACTCCTGAATAGGCGATACCTTGCCCTTCGGATAAAGCACATACACGTGAATACCCTCGACACCCAAGAATCCGTTGGCTACTGCAGAACCCGTATCGCCACTGGTGGCGACAAGCACGTTCACCTCTTCTTTCTGTCCCTCCATGCGGATGAAGTACTGAAGGAGGCGTGCCATAAACCTGGCACCGACATCCTTAAAGGCGAGGGTAGGACCGTGGAAGAGTTCCAACGAATAGATATTGTCCTTCACTTTCACCACAGGACAGTCGAAGGAGAGCGTGTCATAGACGATGTCCTGCAGGGCATCAAGATCCACGTCTTCCCCAAAGAAAGCGCTTGCCACATTATAGGCAATCTGCTGGAACGACATCTCGTGGATATTGTCGAAGAACGTCTTCGGCAGTATCTTGATTTCCTCTGGCATATAGAGACCGCGGTCTTCTGCCAGACCTTTCACCACGGCCTTGTGCAGGTCGGCGATGGGGGCATTTCCATTGGTACTGTAATATTTCATTGATTTGACTATTTGACAAATTACTATTTGACTACTGTATAGACATCAGGGCTTGCATAAACTCATGGAGTTTTAAGAGACCGTAGGCGCCCGAGACACAAGATACTTCATCGTACTGTTGTACCTCGTCGGGTTCAATGCCTCGGTACCAGATGAGGAACGGCACTGGTTGTCCTACGTGGATGCGTTGCTCCACAGGTGTGAGATGATCGGGCAGTACGGCGATGCACACTGGCTCATCCCATGTCTCCACCTTATTATATATAGGGGTGATGAGACGTTGGTCGAGATACTCGATGGTCTTGAGTTTCAGTTCGAGGTCACCGTCATGTCCTGCCTCGTCGCTGGCCTCCACATGCACAAACACGAAGTCGTCATGTTCAAGGGCCTCGATGGCAGCCTGAGCCTTACCTTCGTAGTTGGTGTCAGCCAGTCCTGTGGCACCTTCTACCTCTACAATCTTCAGACCTGCATAGTGGCCGATACCTCGGATGAGGTCAACAGCAGAGATCACCGTACCAGACTTCACCTGCGGATATTGTTGCATGAGGGTTTCCATCGAAGGACGGTAACCACCGCTCCAGGGCCAGATGCTGTTGGCTTGGCGCTCTCCCCGTTTTGCTCTTTCGATATTGAAAGGATGCTTGGCAAGGAGGTCCTGTGATTTCAGGATCATCTCGTTGATAAGGTCAGCGGTTTGCTGAGGCGTGAGGCGGTTTTTGTCGGATGGCATATCCGCCCCAATCTCTGGCTTCACCAAAAGTCCGCGCCACTCCTCATTAGGATGGTCGTGGGGTGGGGCACAGACGATGTGTTTATTGCCACCTTTGATGACCAACAGATGACGATACTGGATACCCGTGATAAACTTCACCCGTTCACACCCCTCTCGTTCGTTGATGGGTTTGGCGAGGTTTTCGTTCAGGTATTTGATGAGTACATCTGCGTCCTGTGTCTCCAGATTACCACCGTTATGCGTGATAATCTTTCCGTCAGCAAGGGTGATGATGTTACAGCGGATGGCAAAGTCATCATCAGCCATCTCATAGCCAATGCTCGCAGCCTCCAAAGGGCCTCGTCCTTCATAGACCTTATTCAGGTCATAACCGAGGATAGCCGTATTGGCTACCTCAGAACCTGGAGGGAATCCCTCTGGCACTGTGACGAGTCGTCCACAGCGACCTTCCTTGGCCAACTGGTCCATCATCGGCTTATGGGCATATTGTAACAAGGTCTTCCCACCGAGTCGTTCGACAGGAAGATCTGCCATGCCATCACCAAGTATGATGATATGTCGCATAAGTTAGATGTTAGCGATTGACATAATATTGGCGAAGACACCTGCTGCGGTAACGGCAGCACCTGCACCATAGCCTTGGATGAGCATCGGATACTCCTTATAGCGCTCGGTTGTCAGCAACACGATATTGTTGGAGCCTTCCAAACCATAGAACGGATGTCCGTAAGGAACTTCCTTGAGGGCTACATTTGTCTTGCCGTTCTCCATCGTTGCCACGAAGCGCCAACGCTTGTTCTCTGCTTCCAGTTTCTGGCGACGAGCCTCAAAGTCGGCGTCGAGTTCAGGCAGACGCTTCCAGAAGTCCTCAATGCTGCCCTCGAAATAGTCATTAGGCACGAAGAGATGCTTCTCAACATCGTCTTGTTCCACCTTATAACCAGCCTCACGGGTCAGGATCACCAACTTACGGATGACATCCGTACCACTGAGGTCGATACGTGGATCGGGCTCAGAATAGCGCTGTTCCTTGGCACGACGTACGGTCTCAGAGAATGGCACATCAGCAGCAATCTCGTTGAAGATGAAGTTCAGCGTACCACTCAGGATGGCCTCAATCTTCAGGATTTTGTCACCTGAGTTGCACAGGTCGTTGATGGTACCGATAATCGGAAGACCAGCACCTACGTTGGTCTCATAACGGAACCACACACCCTTGTCGCGCGCTGTCTGCTTCAGTTTCAGGTAACTGTCGTAATCGCTGGAGGCAGCAATCTTATTGGCTGCGACAACGGAAATATTATGCTCTAGGAATGTCTGATAGAGTTGGGCAATCTGACGACTGGCCGTACAATCGACGAAGACGGAGTTGAAGATATTCATCTTCACGATCTCGTCGCGCATGTGTTCCGTATTGGCAGCAAAGCCGGCACGCAGTATCTTCTCGTAGTTGTCGAGATCGATACCATCGCGGTTCAGCACGAAGTTATCGACATCGGATATTCCCACGACGTTCAACTTCAGACGGCGCGACTGCATCAGGAACTGCTGTTGCGTACGGATCTGTTCGAGCAGCATACCGCCTACAGTACCGATACCACAGATGAAGAGGTTCAGCACCTTGTATTCCGACAGGAAGAACGAGTCGTGGAGCACGTTGAGCGACTTGCGCAGGAAGCGGCCATCGACAACAAATGAGATGTTTGTCTCTGAGGCACCCTGGGCACAGGCAATCACGCTGATACCAGAACGTCCCAGTGTACCGAACAACTTACCTGCAATACCTGGGGTCTGTTTCATGTTCTCACCCACGATAGCGATGGTGGCAAGACCACTCTCCACTTGCATGGGGAACATGGCACCTGTCTCAATCTCCTTGGCAAACTCTGCGTTCAGCACCTCTGCTGCTGCCTCAGCATCCTCGTCGCGTACACCAATAGAGGTGGAGTTCTCAGACGAGGCCTGCGACACCATGAATACACTGATTCCCTTATTAGCCAGTGTGGTGAAGATACGACGGTTCACGCCAATCACACCCACCATCGAAAGACCCGTCACTGTAATCAGTGAAGTTCCCTTGATGCTCGAGATGCCCTTGATGGGTTTATTATCGTCTTCAATCTTGTCCTTGATAAGTGTTCCCGGATGCTCAGGATTGAAGGTGTTCTTTACTTTAATAGGTATATTCTTGACGCAGACGGGATAGATGGTCGGCGGGTAGATAACCTTCGCGCCGAAGTTGCAAAGCTCCATCGCCTCTACGTATGAGAGTTCGTTAATGGTATAAGCGCTCTTGATTACTTTGGGGTCGGCAGTCATGAAACCATCTACATCCGTCCAAATCTCCAGAACCTCTGCGTTGAGTACAGCGGCCAAGATGGAAGCCGTGTAGTCAGAACCGCCACGACCCAGATTGGTTGTCTCATGGGTGTCACGGTCTCTGGCGATGAAACCCGGTACCACGTAGATGGTCTTCTCATTTAGTTCTTTGAAGGTCTCCTTCACCAGCTGAGTGGTCAGATCTGCATCAATCACATGTCTGCCCAACTTCTTCTCCGTACGGATGAAGTCGCGGCTGTTCATCCGGATGCCGTTCTTAACCATTGCAGCCACAATGTGAGAACTCAGACGCTCGCCATAACTGACAATCGTGTCTTCCGTCTTCTTT
>JAGCPK010000111.1 GCA_017965725.1 Prevotella sp. | reverse complement strand
ACGGAACTTATGGTGTCACCATCCAGAACATCATCAGAAAGAACTTTACCTTCAACCGTGGCGGCACCATCGTCTTCGGTGGCGATCCCTACAATGCGGCTCTCAACCTACAGGCCCTCTACACCGTCAACGGCGTGTCGCTTTCCGACCTGAACATCGGAAACTCATTCGCCTCCAACACCATCCGTGTGAACTGCCTGATGAACATCGGTGGTCAGCCCGTGGCACCACAGGTCGATTTCGACTTGGAGATGCCCACGGTGAATGCCGACGAGCAGCAAATGATCCGTTCTATCATCAATGGGCAACAAGAGATGAACCAGCAGGTGCTCTATCTGCTTGGCATCGGACGTTTCTATAATCAAGGTCAGAACAATGCCGGCACGGAACAGACCGACCAGACCACCCTCGCCATGCAGAGTTTCCTCTCAGGCACGCTCTCCACGCAGATCAACAGCCTGCTCTCAACGGTAATCAAAAACGACAATTGGAATTTTGGCGCGAACATTTCTACGGGTAATGAGGGCTGGCATAATGCCGAATACGAGGGTATCATCAGTGGCAGGATGCTGAACAACCGTCTGTTGCTGAACGGTCAGTTCGGCTACCGTGACAACGCCACCCAGGCCAACCCATCGTTCATTGGCGACTTCGACCTTCAGTACTTACTCTATCCCAACGGCAACCTGGCCCTGAAGGTCTATAACCAGACTAACGACCGCTATTTCACCAAGTCGAGCCTGAATACACAAGGCATCGGCCTGATCATGAAGAAAGACTTCAATGGTCTGCGCGACCTATTCTCTAGGAAGGAGAAAAGAAGACAAGAGAAAAAGAATAAGTAGTTACCTGAGTTTCAGGCCCTGTCCAACGCGTATATCATCGTCTGGCGACATGTGATTCATCTTATAGAGACTCTTCAGCCGGATACCGTATTTCTGGGCGATGGAATACATAGACTCGCCCGCACGCACATAGTGCAGCCTATCCTTGTAGTCCTTTGGCGCTTTCGTCTGCTTTTTCTTCAGCCAGATCATCTCACCCGCCTCCAGACGGTCATTCTTGTCGCGCTCGTTGTACTTGGCTATCTTTCGGTAACTGATGCCGATCTCCTCGCCGATGCTTCGGAACGTGTCGTTCGGACGGGCTATGATATAGTAGTTTTTGTTGTATATCTTGATGGGGTGCACGGGATAACCGTTCACGCCATGATCCTTTGAATGCTCGCTGATAAACTTGTCGTAGCCCTTTGCCTTGTCATATTCATAAAGTTTGTAGAGTTGAATAATCTCGATGAGTTTGCTGGCGTACTGGGGATTGGTGGCGTAGCCCGCTGCTTTCAACCCCTTGGCCCAGCCCCGGTAGTCGGTCTGTTTCAGTTGGAAGAGCGACGCATACCGTCTACCATTGACCAGAAACTTCGAGTGATCCTCATACGAGTCAAAGGCCGACTTATAGGCACGGAAGCACTCGTTACGGGCATCGTCGTCCTCGTAAATTTTGCGACCCTCCCAGCCGTTACACTTGATGCCAAAATGGTTATTGCCCTCCACAGCCAACCGGCTCTGTCCTGCCCCACTCTCGAAAAGCCCTTGAGCCAGTGTGATCGAGGCCGGGATCTTCCATTTGAGCATCTGTTCGATGGCAATATCCTTATACTGGTCGATGTATTGCTGATAGCGCTGATTCCACTTCATCTGAGCGGAAGAGGTCACCAGCGATAATTGGAAAGTGATAAGTATAAGTAGGGCTTTCTTCATCTATTTCTTTGATTTTGGTGCAAAATTAATAAATAATTGTGAATTGTGCATGGTGAATTCTCATTTATTTTATATATTTGCACAAAAATATCAGCAATCTATGCAGGAGATAGAACTAAAATCCACTATCAAGGCCTGTCAGCCAGAGGAACTGACAACCGAAGAACAGCACCTGATCGAGTTGGCCATCGAGGCCACGGGGCGTAGTTATTCACCTTATTCCAAGTTCAGTGTGGGCGCAGCCGTCAGACTCGACAACGGCGTTGAGATCACAGGCAGCAACCAGGAGAATGTCGCCTACCCGTCAGGTTTGTGTGCCGAGCGCACTGCCCTCTTCTATGCCGGTGCACAGTATCCCGATCAGCCGATACGTATGCTGGCCATCGCCGCCAGAGGCACCGACGGTGAGTTGACGGAAGAGCCGACTGGTCCATGCGGCGCCTGCCGCCAGGTGATCATCGAGAGCGAGACGCGCGCCAAAGGGCCCATCCGCATCCTGCTCTACGGTAAGAAGATAACGTATGTCATCGAAGGTATCACCCCCCTGATGCCACTGACTTTTTCAGAGTTCTAAAAAAATTATAGGTAGCATCCCAGGCCGTGGGCGGTCGATAGCGAATCGAGGTGGAAATCATAGATGAAGTTTTCCTCGTCGAAAGTTATGAAGTGCTGTTTTCCTTGAATACTGTCTTTAGACGTTTCCCAGATGATGTTGTCAAAGCGCACGCTGTCGGCATCATCCACCCGAGGTGTACGGAGCAATGATTTCAAAAACTGATATTCAAACGCGGTGGTGCCAGTAGTGTCCCTCACGGCGCCCATCACTACATCCTCGTCGTAGCCAGTCACGATGAGTCCTTCGCAGCGTAGCCCCACCAACGGCAAGTCTGTCTCTTCATAATAGTTTGTGAATCGCAAGGCGGCGCCACGTACTGCCGAGAAGGGATAGAACTGTGCCAGTGTGGAATAGACGATCTCGGCCTGTCCTCCAGCAATATAGACACAGTCGCCCAATGTATTACTGAACTGGCTGTTGGCCACGTATATATTAGAGTTGACGGCACACAAGCCGTAACCCTCTGCATTGTGTACGATACAGTTGTCCATGCCCAGTCGGATATTTTCCTTATCGAAGGCGGCAGAGTCGAGTACAATGGCATTCTCGGCATTACGTATCTCCGTATTGCTCAGACGTGCCGTCAACGCCGTCTCATACAGGTGGATGCCCTTCCACTGTCCCGATACACGGTCGTAGGGTAGATAGTCGAACATGTGGTCCAGGCGGTCGCCGCGCAGCACACAGTTCTCGATGATCAGATCGCCATAGCACTCGATACCAGACCCCTCATGGAAGTAGAGTGTCGAGTTACGTAGGATCAGACGGTGGCCCTCAGGTACAGTGATGTCACCATAGATAATCAATGGAGTGGCCGACTCGACGGTCTGCCAACCTTCCGCCACGAGGTTGTATATCTTCTCTGCATCCCAGGCCCACGCCCGGAGGTTCACCCGTTGTTCCACCCCACTCTCCAGGGTGAACACCAAATCGTCCTCTATCAGTTTTGGTTCCTGTTGTTGTGTCTCTGTCGAAGTCAGTTCCACGAAAACGAGGATGGAGTCGCCACGTCGTATCTCAAGGTCGTTAACCTGCGAGCCGAGGGCATTGTCGAGATAGGAGCCATCCACGTTCACACGGAAGCCCGTCTGATTACGACGGTTCAGTCGTACGTTGACCAACCTGATACCCTCGTCGTTGTCGTTGTGTACCCAGAAAGAACAGGTCGCTGACGGGGTACGTGCAAAGACGGTATCCATCTTCACGGTATCTGTCGTAAAGGTCAAGCGCAGACCACTGGCCGTCGAGAACTTGTCGTCGTCAGCACATGCCATCATCAGCGTTACGATGGTGAGAACATAAAAAATCCGTTTCATCTTAATGACAAAACGGACTTTCTTCAAATTTATTGCTTTTTACTTGCCGAAATATCTCTTCAGCAGTCCAGCGAAGCCGGCACCGTGACGGGCCTCGTCCTTGGCCATCTCGTGAACGGTGTCGTGGATAGCGTCGAAACCGGCAGCCTTGGCGTTCTTGGCAATACGGAACTTATCCTCGCAGGCACCAGCCTCAGCAGCGGCGCGCTTCTCCAGATTGGTCTTCGTATCCCATACGCACTCACCCAACAACTCTGCAAAACGGCTGGCGTGATCTGCCTCCTCAAAGGCGTAGCGTCTGAAGGCTTCGGAAATCTCGGGATAGCCCTCACGGTCGGCCTGACGGGCCATAGCCAGATACATACCTACCTCGCCGCACTCAGCGTTGAAGTGGTTGCGCAGGTCGTCAATCATCTCCTGTGAGACACCCTCGGGCTTGCCGTCACCAATCTTATGGACGGTAGCATAGGTCATGTCAGCATCGTCCTTCAGTTCAGAGAACTTTGAGGCTGGAGCCTTACAGATGGGGCACTTCTCGGGAGCAGCATCGCCTTCATAGATATATCCACAAACGGCGCAAATAAACTTTTTCTTCATAATCTTTGTTTGTTTAGTTATTAATAAAAAGAAATGTATTGCTTACAAAGGTTCGTTAGTATTCCGTCTTGTCGGCCTTCTCGCTCCAGAGTCGGAACGACTGCAGGGCCTCGTCACGCAACATCGGAATGATAGGCACAGTACGGTCTTCCATCTTCCTGTCCAGTTCCTCGTAGATGAAATCATCAGCAAACTGTATGTCGCGGGCATCCTTGCGGGTGTTGCCGTAGTAGATACGGCTGATACGGGCCCAATAGATGGCACCGAGACACATCGGACACGGTTCGCACGAGGTATAGATGGTGCATCCCGAGAGGTCGAAGGTACCGAGTTCACGACAAGCCTTACGGATGGTGTTCACCTCAGCGTGGGCTGTCGGGTCATTGTCGATGGTGACGCTGTTGCTGCTTCCAGCAATGATCTTTCCGTCCTTCACGATGACGGCTCCAAACGGACCACCACCATTCAGCACGCTCTCACTGGCCAACTTGATAGCCTCACGCATAAACTGTTTATCTTGTTCTGTTATCTGTATCATTCTTCCACAATAGTTTTGCAAAGATACAGATAAAAAACAAATCTTGCAAGTATTTTGCAAGATTTGTTCTTAATTTATACATCGTCTAATATTATATTCTTATTCCTTGAACTGTGCGACCAGTTCGTCTGGGCTGACAAGTAACTGTTCGCCCGTCGCCATATTCTTCAGCATGAGTTTGCCTTGACTAATCTCATTCTCGCCGGCAAGCACAACAAAAGGTATCTGTTTGGCATTGGCATACGACATCTGTTTCTTCATCTTGGTAGCATCGGGGAAGATTTCAGTACGGATGCCGACAGCACGAGCCTGAGCCACCACAGGCAGACAATAGGCCGTCTCTTGTTCACCGAAGTTGATGAAGAGCAGTTGGGTGCCGTTGACAGCATCCTTCGGATAGGCGTCGAGGGCATTGAGCACATCGTAGATACGATCGACACCGAAACTGATGCCCACACCCGAGATGCCTGGCATGCCGAAGATGCCGGTAAGGTTGTCATAACGTCCGCCGCCCGTAATGGAACCGATCTGTACATCAAGGGCCTTAACCTCGAAAATGGCACCGGTGTAATAGTTCAAGCCACGAGCGAGCGTGAGGTCGAGTTGGAACTCATTAACCATGGAACCACTGAGCATGGAGAGGATATAGCGGGTCTCCTCTACACCACGCATTCCAGTTTCAGAATCCTTAAGCACCTCGGCGATGGTGTTCAACTTCTCATCGTTAGTGCCTTCGAGAGTGATGATGGGCTGGAGTTTCTGAATCTGATCCTCACCAAGACCGTCCTCACGGAGTTCGGCATTGACATTATCGAGTCCTATCTTGTCTAACTTGTCAATAGCAACGGTGATATCCACAATCTTGTCGGCTGCACCGATGACCTCGGCAATACCTGTCAGGATCTTGCGGTTATTGATCTTAATCTGCACACGGACACCGAAACGCTGGAACACGGTGTCGATAATCTGCATCAACTCGACCTCGTTGAGCAGGGAGTCGGAACCAACAATGTCGCCATCGAACTGCCAGAACTCACGATAACGGCCCTTCTGCGGACGGTCGGCACGCCAGACGGGTTGCATCTGATAACGCTTGAACGGTAACTGCAGTTCCTCACGGTGCATCACCACATAACGGGCGAAAGGCACAGTGAGGTCGTAGCGGAGACCCTTCTCGCAGAGTTTCGCCGCCAGATGGAGGGCGTTACGCTCCTGCAACTCCCCATCACTCACCTTATTGAGGAAGTCGCCAGAGTTCAGAACTTTGAAGAGCAACTTATCGCCCTCCTCGCCGTATTTACCCATTAACGTGCCGAGGGTCTCCATCGCCGGGGTCTCAATCTGTTGGAAACCGTAAAGTTGATACACCTGTTTAATGGTGTCGAAAATATAGTTGCGCCTGGCCATCTCTGATGGTCCGAAATCGCGTGTTCCCTTGGGAATTGAAGGTTTGCTCATTTGACAATTTACAATTTGACAATTATTTCCTTACGATGGTCTGGTCGCGGTCGGGGCCGATGGAGATAATCTTGATAGGTGTTTCCAACTGTTCTTCGAGGAACTTGATATAATCCTTGAACTCTTTCGGGAACTGATCTTCGGAGGTGAACTTGGTCATGTCGGTCTTCCAACCGGGAAGTTCCTGATAAACGGGTTCGATGCCCTCTTCAATGTTATATGGGAAATCGCGGGTCTCAACACCATTCACCTTATAGGAGGTGCAGGCTTTGATAGTCTCGAAACCGTCGAGCACGTCGCTCTTCATCATGATAAGTTGGGTGACACCGTTCACCATGATGGAATAGCGCAGGGCCACTAAGTCAATCCAGCCGCAACGACGCTCACGCCCCGTCACAGCACCATACTCATGACCGAGGTCACGGATCTTCTTCCCCGTCTCATCGAAGAGTTCTGTGGGGAACGGGCCTGCGCCAACACGGGTGCAATAGGCCTTCATGATGCCATAAACCTCACCAATCTTGTTGGGACCGATACCCAGTCCAGTGCAGGCACCTGCACAGATGGTGTTTGAAGAGGTAACGAAGGGATAACTGCCGAAATCGACGTCGAGCATCGTACCCTGGGCACCCTCGCAGAGCACGCTCTTGCCACTACGGAGAATGTTGTTAATCTCATGCTCAGAATCCACAATCTGGAACTGGCGCAGATATTCGACACCTTCCAGCCATTTCTTCTCCACCTCAGTGATGTCGTAGTCGAAATTCAACGACTTCAGGATAGCCTCGTGACGGGCCTTTGCCTTGGCGTATTTCTCGGGAAAGTTCTCAAGAATATCACCTACACGCAGACCATTACGGCTGACCTTATCAGTATAGGTCGGGCCAATGCCCTTGCCAGTAGTACCGACCTTGTTCTTACCCTTCTGAGCCTCATAGGCTGCATCGAGCACGCGGTGAGTGGGCATGATAAGATGTGCTTTCTTCGAGATGTGCAGACGGGAGTGCAGGTCATGACCGCTTTCCTCCAAGGCTTTCGCCTCGTCCATAAAGAGATCGGGAGCCAGCACGACACCGTTGCCGATGATGTTCACCTTGCCGCCCTGGAAGATACCAGAGGGGATGGAACGCAACACGTATTTCTGTCCCTCGAACTCCAGCGTATGACCAGCATTCGGGCCGCCCTGGAAACGGGCAATCACATCATAATTTGGGGTCAACACATCGACCACTTTACCTTTTCCTTCATCGCCCCACTGCAAACCGAGCAGGACATCTACTTTTCCTGTTTTCATACTTTATCTATTTTTTTTCTTCTGTTCTTAAGTCCTTTATTTCTTATGCGGGTAAGCCTAGCCTGACAAATACTACAGATGCCATAGATATACAACGTATAGCCATCTTTGCGGAAGCGCTTGAGGTGGGTGGATTCTATCGCGTCGGAAATCAGGGGCGATTTCACTTCTGTAATCTTTCCGCACATGGTGCATATCTGATGACAATGACTAGTATTGTCGTAACAAGCCTCATAAACCGTGGAACCCTGGAAACGGTGACGGATCACGAGACGCAGTTGCATGAAGAGATTGAGTGTATTGTAAAGCGTGGCCCTACTGACGGGAAAATTGTAGTCTCTGATCAGTTTCTCACCCAATTCCTCAAGCGTGAAATGCCCCTCCGTGTTATAGATGGCCTTGAGTATCGTATAGCGCTCCGGGGTCTTGCGATGATTGTTCACCTCAAGATAACTGTCAAGGATCCGGAGCACATTTTTCCACACGTCTATCTTAATCATACTTTGTACGTATCATGAAAACCGCACAAAGGTACAACTTTTTGGGGAGATAAAAGCGAGATAATTTATAAAAATTCTAAATTGGCGCGTTTTAATGCGCTTTTCGCTATTCTCTCATAGACGAGAGCAAGTTCTGCGAACCGTTGAACGGCCGACATGGCAGCCTTACGAACCATCAGGCTGTCGCCCTGCAAGGCGACGATGGCTTGGTCAATAAACTCATTGATGCCGCGTTCGTTGGGCTCCTGTTTGTTCATAAACAAACGCGAAAGAATATGGAAGCCGCAGAGTTGATAGAGCGGTTGTTCGGAAGCAATCCATGTGTAGGCCTTCTCAGGAGCATACGGGAGATACTGAAAGAGGTTGAAGGCGGCTTGCTCGGCAATCTCCTGCGAGGTAGTTTGTTCCATCCAGATATCAATGACCTCAGGCAGCACCTCGTCGGGTGGCATAATCATCGTGGCAAGGATCTTACACTCGCGGACATCTTCTTTCCAGAGGGCGATGGCAAGATCGTAGTTCTTTCCAATCTCCCCGGCCTTGGCCTGAAGACGGGGGATGGTGGCACCCCAGTTGAGTTTATAGTCCGTGCCCTTGTCGCGCATGGACTTGGCAACGGCGCCATCCATCATCTGACGGAACGACTGCTTCAGTTCTTTGATGTATTGTTGTATCTCGGGGTTCATCATATCAATGTACCGTATTCCTGACTATAGCGTAACATCTGCCCGGCATAACTCTCACCATAATATATATATATGTTGCAGATCTCACCATTCTGATCATACTCCGGCAACAGTTGCGGATTGATGAAGCCCTTGTAGGGTGCCAAGTTCAGACGCTTGTAGCGCTCCAACACCTCCTGATGCAGTTGGGAATCGACCTTGACGGCATAGTGCTCCACCAATGTCCGCGCCGCCTCGTAGTCGCCCTCACTCTTGATGCGCTGGACTTCTGCCAGAAGCGTAGCAACCAGCATACGGAGTTGTTCGAAGTCGGTGATATCGACATAGGTCTTGCCATTGCGCCTGACCAGTCGGATGGCATCGCCGTTCTCATAGCACCAACGGGCGATGAGCGCGCGGTTACGCATGTGGGCCTCCTCTATCTGATGGCCTGGCGTGATACGGATGAGTTGAGTCATCAGACCATTCATCATATAGGTGTAGTACTGCGACTTATATGCCTCCAGGTCGGGGGTCAAACCGAGTTCCACAAGTTTGGGGTCAGCCATGTAATAGAGTCCGAAAAGGTCGGCCCTAGCCTCCTCTATCGTATTGCCGTAAGCCTTGAGCGCATCTGGATCGACACCGGGCAACAACTGTCCACTCCCGTGTCCGAGACATTCATGCAAGTCAGTATGCAGGTCATCGCAGACATCCCCATACTTCTCTATCAGACTCAGCATGTCCTGACTGATGACAAACTCTTCCTTGAAGCCACTACCGTGAGCCGCCTTGTTATAGGCATCGGTGATATTGCTGATGGTGATACTCTTGGAACCATACTGCGCACGGATCCAGTCGGCATTGGGCAGATTGATGCCGATAGCGGTGGAAGGATATTCCTCACCACCCAGCATAGCCGCACAGATGACGTTTGCCGACACCCCCTTGACCACAGGTTTGCGGAAACGAGGATCGACAGGTGAGTGATCCTCGAACCACTGGGCATTCCTACTAATGGTCTGGGTGCGGTGGGTGGCTTCTTCATCAATGTACTCCACCAGTCCCTCCCAGGAACCTTTCAACCCCAGGGGGTCGCCATAGACTTCGATGAATCCATTGATGAAATCGATGGCGGCATCGTGCTCTCCCACCCACTCAATACAATATTCATTGAAGATATCTAAATCGCCTGTCTGATAATACTTTATAAGCAAATCGATGATACGCTTTTGGTGATCGTTTTCAGCAACGCCGAGGGCCTTTTCCAACCAATAGACAATGTGTCGGATGGCATTGGCATAACGACCTTCTGCCGACCAAATCTCTTCTTTTATCTCGCCATCTGCATCCTTGACAAGGGTGGAATTGAGACCATACGACTGTGGAGCCTCTGACGCCCCACTCTCCTTTTTCTTACATGCATAGAAGTCCTCGGCTTCCTGTTGCGTCACACCGTCGTAAAAATGGCAAGCGGATGTCACCACCAGGTCTGCACCGTCAGCCTTATTGACTCGCTTGGGAAGGAGGTCTGGATTGAAAATGACGGGAAAGAGTTCAAGACAGAACTGCTGTAAGGTCTCCCCCTCCCGCAAAGGCAGACGGCGCACATCTACCTGACGAAGCACACGCTCCAGATAATCGCTGCTGAAGCCCGGCTCGAATTTCTCGCATCCATAGTGATGATAAATGCCGTTGGAAAACCAGATACGCTTGAGATAAACCTCCAACGCTCTGAAATCATCTGTCTGACGATCCACGGAAAGGTCGGTATAAATGACCTCCAGCATCTTCCTAATCCGGAGGTTGTATTTTCCATATTGGTCGAACGTAATGTCTCTACCAAAAAGTGTCGCTTTGGCAAGATAATAGACTAATATCTTCTGCCGAAGCGACAATTTCTCAAATCCGTTCAAACGATAACGAAGCAGTTGCAAATCAGCAAACCGCTCACTTTGATAGTTGAAGTCCACGAAGTCTCCTCCCACAACTATTTCCGCCCGCTTGCCTTTTTCATGGCAGGATGCTTGGCGAGGTGCTTCAGACGATACTCACGCGGTGTGATTCCCATCAACTTATAGAATGAAGCGTAGAACGATTGGCGATTGGCAAAGCCAACCATATCACTCACCTCCTCCATACGAAGATCTTGATAACGCTTATCTACCAAAATCGACATGGCCTCGTCAATACGGTACTTGTTGACGAATGAGGTATAGTTCATGTGGAAACGAACATTCACGACAGCAGAGATATAACGTGTATTCGTGCCCAGATCCTCGGCCAGTCTTTTAGCCGAATAATCTTTATCACGATACTTCTTCTGCATGACGATGATGTTCATAATCTTTTCCTGCATCTCATCCATCAGGTGGGGACTTACCAAACTCCGGTAAGCTGCTTCTTTCTCTTTCTTTTCTGTAATATTATACTTTGCCATAAAACAAAAAATGTTTATGATGACCACCAATTTTGGTGGCAAATATACAAAATATTTCAATAAGTTATTCATTTATTAGAGTAAATTTGCAAAAAAATGTCACTTTTTGCAAAAAACGAAAGGAAAAGGTTAGATTATCGCCATTTTTTTTGTACCTTTGCAAAGTAAAATCACTAGAGATGGCAAAGAAGAAGATTCTATTTATAAATCAGGAAATTGCTCCTTATGTTCCAGACACCGTCATGTCGCTCATGGGAAGAGACATTCCACAGGCTATCCAGGAGAAGGGTTATGAAATCCGTATCTTCATGCCGAAATGGGGAAACATCAATGAGCGCCGTGGCCAACTCCACGAAGTACAGCGACTTTCCGGTATGAACCTTATCATCGATGACACGGATCATCCCCTCATCATCAAAGTGGCTTCCATCCCGACTGCTAAGATACAAGTCTATTTCATCGATAACGACGATTATTTCAACAAACGTCAGATGGAGAGAAACGAGCAGGGAGAAGATTACGCTGACAATGGTGAGAGAGCCATCTTCTTTGCGCGTGGTGTGTTGGAAACCGTCAAGAAACTGCGCTGGGTGCCTGATGTCATCCATTGTCATGGATGGATGAGTGCCGTGGTACCTCTCTATATCAAGACGGCCTATCACGACGAGCCATCATTCACCAATACCAAAGTCATCACCTCGCTCTTCAACAAGAGCCTGAACAAGAATCTTGGAGATAACTTCAAACGTTGCATAGAGTTCCGCGAGGCCACTTCCGACCTGCTGAAACCTTACAACGACATCTTCGACTTTGATGAACTGGCCAAGTTGTCCATCGACTACAGCGACGGCATCGTGCAGGCTGACAAGATGGTGAACAAAGACTTATTGAATTATACCAAGGAAAAAGGAATACCTGTTCTCAAATGCAAAAACGAGGGCTTTGCGGATGCCATTGAAGACTTCTACAACCTGATTGCTCCCGACGAAGTGCCTGAAGAAGAGGAAGATTAAAAAGTAACAGAAAGAATGAAACTTAAGTTCATAACAGCGATTGCACTTTGCGCAATGGCGATGATGTCTTGCGATGAAGAAACAATCATCGGAGAATCCCTGACTAATGAGAAAGACAAACTGGTAGTTACCACCCATAATTTCAACGTGTTGACGCAAAGCGTGGCTGTAGATTCCGTGTTCTCACGTGAGCGCCAAGGCTACTTCGGAAGAGTAAAGGATCCTGAAACCAATGCCTACGTGAAGAGCGAGTTTACGACACAGTTTAATATGATGGAGAACACCATCAACGACCTACCCAAACGAGAAAATGTACTGAGTCTCGACGAGAACGGCGACATCATCGCTGAGTCCTGCTATATCAACATCCTCTTTGATGTCTCTTCCAGTTACGGTGACACACTGACCTCCATGAAACTCAGGGTATCAGAACTCGACAGGCCCATCGAGAGTGAGAAGGCTCACTTCACGAATTTCGACCCGAAGGAGAATGGATATATCCGTCAGGGAGGCCTGCAACGCGATAAGGTATTCTCCATGAGAAACCTCAATCTGAATGACAGTATAAGGAACCTTATAGAGAGCACCCTCCATACCGGTACATCATCAAACAACAGTGCTTACTACGATGAACTTGATATCGTACTCGACGAGCCTTATACGGACAAGAATGGCGTAACATACAACAATTATGGAACGTACATCCTGAGAAACTTCTATGATCATCCTGAGTTCTTCAAGAACTCATACAGTTTCATCCACAACATCTGTCCGGGATTACATTTTGAGACCATCGACGGTCTCGGAGTGATGGCAAAGATTATGGAGATGAACATGTATATCAACTTCATGGCCGACTACGATGGAGAGGTGGGTTATCCCTACCTCCGCACCACCTCCACGGAAGAGGTCGTACAATCCACAAAAGTCACCAACGATAAGGAGGCTATCCAACAACTGGTGGAAGACAACAGTTGCACTTACCTGAAAACACCGGCAGGCATCTTCACGGAGGTGACACTCCCCGTGGATGACATCTGCACAAGTCATCCCACTGACTCGCTGCTGACGGCGAAGGTCATCTTCCAGCGTCTGAATAACATGTCAGAAACACCGGAACTGTCCTTTTCTGTCCCCGACAAACTGCTGTTGATTGAAAAGGACAGTCTTGACTCTTTCTTCAAGAAGAACAGCCTCTACAATAATCTGTATGCCTATCAGGTATCGTTGGAGCAAAACGCCTATACCTTCCCCAACATCTCCAACCTTCTTACACGTATGTATAATGCAAAGAAGAAAGGACTGGCATCAGATCCCGACTGGTTATCAAAGCATCCTGATTGGAACAAGGCTCTCTTAGTCCCCGTCGAAGTGATAAGTATCACCTCTACATCAAGCACCATCTATGGAACCCAGACTTCGAGCACACCGATAGCCACGGAGAATCAATTAGGACTCATGAGTACCCGTCTGGTGAAGGGATCGGCTGAGAACCCCATCAAGATGGAGGTGATCTACGCCAAATTCAAAGAGTGATGGCTGACGGATTCCTCGAGAAGCACCACGAAGACTATGAGGCCCGCAAGGCTGCATGGCTACGGAAACGAAAGCATCTGCCAAAGAGTGGCAAACGAGAAATAGAACGACCCGAAGACGAGGCGCTATAAAAGAAAACCCAGAGATTCCGAATTGAGTCTCTGGATTTTCTTTTTATCCGATAATCTTGAACTTCGCAAACTTCAGCAGCAGTTGTTTTGTTCCCGTGTTGCGGAACGCTACGGTGGCCTTGGTGTTCTCGCCAGTACCTTCAATCTTGATCACCGTTCCGACACCAAAACGCTGATGTTCGATGGTGCTACCCTCACGTAAATCACCGACATTGGGATCTGAGGCCATCGGACGAGGAGGAACGGCACGATTCACAGACTTGAAATTACCACCTGGAGGCGTCAAGGGTCTGCCAGACTGCTGCTGGTAGAGTCGCTTGAAACCCGCGCCAAACGGATCTACAGGTTTCTCGGGCTGACGCGGAGCCACGGCTCTTGGCTTTGGATCTGCTCTGAACTGTGTAGCCACAGGACGAGGATTCTGCATCCATTCGGGGCTCCTGCTGCCTCCATAACCACCACTATAGGATGAGCCTCCAAAGGATGGTTTTCCCCCACCCGATTCTGAATGAACATCAAGCAGTTGTGGGTCGATGTCCTTGATAAATCTCGACGGTGTGTCATACTCCATCCTTCCATAGCGGAAACGGTTCTGGGCACAAGTAAGTATGCAATGCTTCTCGGCTCGTGTGATGGCCACATACAGCAAACGGCGCTCTTCTTCAAGTTCTCGCATTGAGTTCGTACACATCGGAGAAGGGAAGATATTCTCTTCCAAGCCCACGACAAACACCGTCGGGAACTCCAGGCCCTTCGCCGAATGTATCGTCATCAGCACCACCTTGTCGTTCTCATCGCCAGTATCACTGTCGAGGTCTGTCAACAACGCCACTTCTTGCAGGAAATCAGGCAGATAGATCTGGTCGCCCATATCCTCCTCCTTCCGACTTTCCACAAAGTCCTGCATACCACTCAGAAACTCTTCCAAGTTCTCCTGTCGCGAGATATCCTCTGGGTCGCGCCCGCTATAGATGTCTTTACTGATACCGGAGTTCATGATGATGTCATGTCCGAGGGTATAGGCATCCTCGCTGTTCACACGCCCTATCCAACCCTCTATCAGTTCACGGAAGGCCTGAATCTTCGTCATCGTACCCTTGCTGACGTCCATCGGGAACAGCACGGGTTCCTTGATCACCTGCCACAGACTCACACCGTATGCCTGTGCCGTCTGGATAATCTTGCTGACGGTAGTATCACCGATGCCTCGTGCCGGATAGTTTATGATACGCTTAAAGGCCTCTTCGTCGTCGGGGTTTGCAATCAGTCGGAAATAGGCAATCACGTCTTTGATCTCCTTGCGCTGATAGAAACTCAGTCCGCCATAGATACGATATGGGATGTTGTCCTTGCGCATCTGCTCCTCAAACGAACGGCTCTGTGAGTTCGTACGGTAAAGGATGGCAAAGTCGCTCCAGTTGCAGTTGTCCTGTCGCCGTATGCGTTTGATGTCCTGACAGACAATCATCGCCTCCTCCTTGTCAGAATAGGCTGGCTTCAACTGCAACCGTTCGCCGTGCTCATTCTTGGAAAAGACATTCTTCGGAATCTGCCGCTCGTTGCGTCTGATCAGCGAATTCGCTGCTTGCACAATCAACTGCGTCGAACGATAGTTCTGCTCCAGTTTGAAAAGTTTGGTATCGTGATATTGGCTCTGGAAGTTCAGGATGTTATCGATGTTCGCACCTCGGAAGGAATAGATGCTTTGTGCATCGTCACCGACAACACATACCCTTTGTATATCCTTTGTTAATAAAGTTACAATTGCCTGTTGAACAGAATTTGTATCCTGATACTCATCCACAAGAACATATTGGAACCTATTGGCATACTTCTTTCTTGTGTTTTCGTAGTTTTCAAATAACAAATAAGTATTAACAAGCAAATCATCAAAATCCATTGCATTTGCCTGTCTACATCTTTGTGCGTACCTTATATATATATTAGATATTGCAGGCCTCTTCTGATTCCTGTCATCTGCGGCCCAAGCACTAACAGCATATTGGTTGGGCAATAGAATATGATTCTTTGCCATAGAAATTCTATCCGCAATAGATGAGGCCTTATAAATCTTATCATCTAAACCCATCTCTCTAATAATTGTTTTAACAAGAGAGCGAGCATCAGACTGATCGTAAATTGTAAAATTAGAAATATAACCTATCTTATTTGCTTCAGCACGAAGGATATGAGAAAAGACAGAGTGGAACGTACCCATATTCAGATACTTCGCCTGCTCCATCCCAACTAAATTCCCAATTCTCTCTTTCATCTCTCGTGCAGCCTTGTT
>JAGCPK010000110.1 GCA_017965725.1 Prevotella sp. | reverse complement strand
TTTTAAAGTAAGAAAACTATGCCAAGAAGTGTAAATCACGTTGCATCAAGAGCAAAGCGTAAGAGAATTTTGAAACTTACCCGTGGCTACTTTGGAGCCCGTAAGAATGTTTGGACAGTAGCAAAGAATACCTGGGAGAAGGGTTTAACCTATGCCTACCGTGACCGTCGTAACAAGAAACGCAACTTCCGCAGTTTGTGGATTCAGCGTATCAATGCTGCCGCTCGTCTGGAGGGCATGAGCTATTCTGTCCTGATGGGCAAGCTCACTAAGGCTGGAATCGAGATTAACCGTAAGGTGCTCGCTGATCTGGCCATGAACAATCCTGAGGCTTTCAAGGCCATCGTGGAAAAAGTGAAATAAATGGATCCCTTACTCAAACAATAAAGCCGCAATTCTCAAAAAGAGTTGCGGCTTTTGTTTTTGTGGGGAGGGTGGGGTAAGTTCAGAAGGACCTGGCTCTAGACGACAGATTTGTTTCGCGCCTGAGGTAGAAATAGTTTATCAGAATGAGTACCAGCATTATCAGGAAAACCTGGGACATAATCTGGAGGCAATAAACCAATCCTGCCGTGTTGACCGACTGGCAAGGAACCACCGTTACCATCATCCAGTCTGTGTGTTTCACAGGAGTAAAGAAAAGATAGCACTCCTCATTGTCGAAGATATATTTTACGTCGCTTTCGTTCATGCTAGTCTTTCCCGTCTCCATCCTTTCGATGAGCAACTCGATGTCATAGTTGCCACGTGGCTTGAGATGAGTGAAGAAGGTACCTTCCATATTCTGGACCCCTCCGGGATAAGTCAGGAATCTGCCTGCGTAATCGATGATAAACCTTTTGGATTTCAGTTCAAATATGTTGGGAATCGACGAATTTGGGTCATTATATTTGATGTCAGTTTTTGATAGTTTATTTGTTAACCAGTCGAGCGAGATGCTGGCATGGAGTACGGCCACAGGTTTGCCTGCTGCGTTGTGGATAGGTACTATATATGCCGTGAGTGCTGTATTCCTATCATCATTGTCGAAGAAAGGTTCTGTCCATCTGGCCGAGTCGCTTTCAATGGCGCTACGAAACCAGGTGGCATTCAAATAATTGGAGTCATCGTCGTCCTTTTCCTTTGTAAGTATCTCATCGGGGTTGTCTGCGTTTCGCCATGCTAAGGGATGAAACTGATTGCTCTTTTGGGGATAGTAGTTATCAATGTAATTGATGCCACAACTGTGAACCCGGTTTCCCTGACTCACTATTTGTTTCATCACATCCATATGACTTTCGGGATGATCCAGTGACTGTTCCAGATACGAGACGTTGTTCGTAACGGATACATACACGTCGGAGAGTATGCGCCGGGTGTATTCATAACCGATGAGCATCTTGTTATGATACAACTCGGCATGTAGTCTTATGATGTTCCTCACCTCCCAATAGTAGAATACACCCGACAGAACAAGTAAAAGAACAAGCATCCACATGATGAGTCTGCCTGTGATTCTATTTGCAATATTACGTCTAATCATTTTCCTAAACAATCTTTTACCTTGCAAAGATATGTGTTTTTCCCAAAAACTCCAAATATTTCACATTTTTTATTGTTAAGGCCGGCGTTTGAGTTCGAGCGTCTTGGGCAGTTTCTGCCATTTACCGTTCTTCGGCACCTTCAGGGTAGAGCCTTTCTCCTGTTTCAGAATATAGGTGGAGTCGTTCTTCTGGGTGAGGGTAGCGGTAAGATCCTCGGAACCGTAGTCATTGATAAGGGAGAGTGTGGCAGTCTTGTCGTCCTTGACATCAGCAGCAGTGATGACCCAACAGAAGGAGTTGTTCTTCTTGCCCAGATAACCTGGCAGTTTCCCATAGAGTTCCTGGCCGGGTACGCTGATATCCTCATCGTAGAAGTTGATTTTCAGATAAACGTCATATTCATTATTATATAGGTACGCGCGAAAAGGGGTTCCTTCGCTTTGGGCGAAGGATGTGATAAGTGATAAGTGATAAGTGATAAGTATAAAAAGTAATTTCTTCATGTTCGTATGATTTTGGGGACAAAGATACCAAATATAAATCAATAAATCAATGATAATGAAGAAAATATGCAGAAAATATGTCTTTATTTTAGAAAAATTTAAGTACCTTTGCAACCGTTTATAATTATAACGCATGACAGATAGACTTTTGAAGCCCGACTACATCTTTGAGTCAAGTTGGGAAGTGTGCAATAAAGTAGGTGGAATCTATACCGTCCTTTCGACACGTGCCAGGACATTACAGGAGGCATATCAGGATAAAGTGATATTTATTGGTCCAAGCCTGTGGAAGCGTGAGGATGGTAACTACACCAAGGAGGAAAGCCCCTATTTCAAGGAAGACAGTTCTCTCTTTGCTGAGTGGCAATGGGAGGCTAAGAGGAATGGACTTAACATGAGGGTAGGACGCTGGATGGTGCCAGGAGAACCTATTGCAATCCTTGTTGATTTCATGCCGTTCTTTGAGAAAAAGAACGAGATATACGGTTGGCTGTGGGAGCACTATGGCGTGGATTCACTACATGCCTATGGTGACTATGACGAGGCTTCGATGTTCTCGTATGCTGCTGCACTAGTGGTGGAGAGCTTCTACAACTACAACCTCAACCAGAATGATAAGGTCATCTATCACGCCAACGAGTGGATGTGCGGTTTGGGCGCACTTTACATCAACAACAAACTGCCTCAGATCGGTACTGTCTTTACAACCCATGCCACTAGCATCGGACGAAGCATTGCTGGCAATATGAAACCCCTCTACGACTACCTGTTTGCCTACAATGGTGACCAGATGGCGGGAGAACTGAATATGCAGAGCAAGCACTCTATCGAAAAACAGACCGCCTTGCATGTGGATTGCTTCACGACGGTGAGCGACATCACCGCCAAGGAATGTGTGGAATTGCTTGACAAGCCCGTGGATGTGGTACTGCCCAATGGCTTCGACAACAGTTTTGTGCCGAAAGCAGCGCAGTTCACCAAGAAACGCAAGGCTGCCCGCAAAAGACTGCTCGAAGTGGCTAATGCCCTATTGGGTGAGAATCTCGATGACGATACGCTGATTATCTCGACCTCAGGTCGCTATGAGTTCCGTAATAAGGGTATCGACGTATTTGTTGAGGCCATGAACCGTCTGTTGCGTGACAAGGACCTGAAGAAGAAGGTAGTGGCATTTATTGAGGTTCCCGGATGGGTAGGTGAGCCCCGTAAGGACTTGCAAGAAAGACTTCAGAGTGGACAGAAATATGATACCCCACTTGAAGTTCCTCAAGTAACCCACTGGTTACACAATATGAGTCATGACAATGTGCTGGGTATGTTGAAGTACTATGACATGCACAACCGTCAGAACGAGCACGTGAAGGTGATTTTCCTGCCCTGTTACCTCGACGGCAAGGATGGTATTGTGAACATGACCTACTATGATCTGGTGCTGGGAAATGATCTCTGTATATATCCGTCATATTATGAGCCTTGGGGTTATACACCATTGGAGGCTGTGGCTTTCAAGGTGCCTTGCATTACCACCGACCTTGCCGGTTTTGGTCTTTGGGCCAACTCCGTGTTCGGACATCCTGGTGAGATAGAGGATGGTGTGAAGGTTATTCATCGCACCGACTACAACTACTCCGAGGTAGCAGACAATATCAAAGACACGGTGGCTGAGTTTTCCGGTTATACCAAGAAACAGGTGGATGATTGTCGCAAGAAGGCTGAGGCTCTGTCGAAGAAAGCCCTCTGGAGTGAGTTTATCAAGTACTACTATGAGGCTTACGATATCGCACTCCGTAAAGCAGAAGAGAGATGTAAATAGTTATACTATTATTGAGATAAGAAAGTAAATATTCAAATATAATTTGATAGATTATGAAAATTAAAGCAGATTACGCAAATGTTCCGTCTTTTAAAGTGCTGACCGTGAAGGCCACACTTCCTGAGGAACTGAAGTGTTTGGATGAGATTGCCCACAATATGTGGTGGGTATGGAACTACGAGGCCCGCGACCTGTTCCGTGACCTCGACCCTGAACTGTATCATGATGTAAAGCATAATCCTGTGCTGCTCCTTGAGCGTCTGAGTTTCTCTCGTAAGGAAGAGATTCTTAAAGATAAGGTGCTAATGAAGCGTGTCAAGAACGTATATGACTTGTTCCGTAAGTATATGGACGTGAAGCCCGATGCCAAGCGCCCGTCAGTGGCCTACTTCTGTATGGAGTACGGTATTCACTCTGCCCTAAAGATTTATAGTGGCGGTCTGGGTATGCTGGCCGGTGACTATGTGAAGGAGGCTTCCGACTCTAACGTCGATATGTGCGCCGTCGGTTTCCTCTATCGTTTCGGCTATTTCACACAGAGTCTGTCGATGGACGGACAGCAGATTGCCAATTACGAGACGCAGAATTTTGGCTCACTGCCCATCGAGCAACAACTTGACGACGAAGGTAACCCGCTGGTGATCGACGTACCTTACACCAACTATCAGGTGCATGCATACGTCTGGCGTGTGAATGTGGGTCGTGTGAAACTTTACCTGTTGGATACCGACAATGAGATGAACTCTGATTTCGACAAGCCTATCACCCATAGTCTTTATGGTGGCGACTGGGAAAACCGTCTGAAACAGGAGATTCTGCTCGGTATCGGTGGTATGCTGCTGTTGAAGAAACTCGGTATCAAGAAGGATATCTACCACTGCAACGAGGGTCATGCTGCCCTCTGCAACCTGCAGCGTCTGTGCGACTATATTGAGGAAGGTCTCACCTTCAACCAGGCTCTGGAACTTGTTCGTGCTTCTGGTCTCTACACCGTACATACACCAGTACCCGCAGGTCACGACTACTTTGAGGAAGGACTCTTCGGCAAGTATATGGGTGGCTATCCCCAGAAACTCGGCATCACATGGGATGAGTTCATCGGCATGGGTCGTACCAATCCCGATGACAAAGGTGAGAAGTTCTGTATGTCAACCTTTGCCTGCAACACCTGTCAGGAGGTCAATGGCGTGTCGATGCTTCACGGTTGGGTATCTCAGAAGATGTTCGCTCCCATCTGGAACGGCTACTATCCTGAGGAGAATCATGTGGGCTATGTGACCAATGGTGTCCACTTCCCCACCTGGTGTGCTACCGAGTGGCGTAAGATCTATGCTAATTACTTTGATGAGAAGCATATGAGCGA
>JAGCPK010000109.1 GCA_017965725.1 Prevotella sp. | reverse complement strand
TAGAATTCAGCTGTCAGGACCTGTGGCATACGGTAGTAGGCATACCCCTGCCAGAAGTAACTGTCGCCAAGGCTCAAGTCGCCGCTCTTCTCCAGACTGTCGGCCAGCGTCAGTATCCGGTTGTAGTCCCTCTGTTGTGAGGCTGCCTGTATCAGGGCGAGAGCTTCTTTAGTACTGACGTTACCACCGTTGTCCGTACAACCAATCATCAGAATGGTTGTTATAACAAATATTATAATAAGGTATTGTTTCTGTCGCATATCTCTGCGGGCGATTCAATTCCCAACATATTATCAGTTAATAATTCTTTGGCTGCAAAGTTAAGAAAAAAAACGAAAGTCTTAAACTTTCGACAAAGAAAATGAAAAAAGGAACGCAAAAAAGAAACTCAGGGGTCGGAAGAGTCACCTTCAACGAAATGTTTGAACTTCCCAACGGAAGATTGCGCCATTGCGACGGGCAGGGTCGGCACCAGTGAAGTCCATCGAATAGGGGCTGCCCGTGGTAGGACTTTTACCGATATAGCGGTGGGTACGCATTGACATGAGCATGAACTCATGATTGAGGTAGTCCTGCCACATAAAGACCTCTGCCTTTGATTCGTCTGTCGTCAGACGAACATCACCAGCAAGGCCATAACCTGACACGAAAAGATAACGACCGTCTTCACACTGGAGGATGACTTGTCCCTGACCCTTATCGATGATACGAAAGCGCGTTTGAACGTTATGGTCGGATGTTTCCGTATCGTAGAGCAAGCCATGCTCTAAAGCCACGGTAGGTTTACCTGTAGCCAAATTGATGATACGAAACGTTTTTCCGTAAGGGATATTCTGACTGCGATCGGCCTTTGGCTCTGATACCGTGAAGTTGTCGAATTCGGCATAGCCACCCTTCTGACCTTTATGGTTGAAGGCAAAGAGTGCGTGACGCGAGCCCTGGAAGGTTATCAGTTGATAACTGAGCGGCATCTCACGACCTATCTGTTGATAGTTCGTACCGTCAAGTGAATACTCATAGTGGGCGTAGTTGTTGTCGTAATCACCTACACAACGGAGGAAGATTTTGGTAGCAGATGGCATCTGGGGGACATCAATGGTATCGTTGGTGTATTGTTCGAAGCAACGGAGGGTCAATGTTTTGCCGTCCTTGACGATACCAATCCATGAGCAAGGCACGTTGATATTGCCAAGACCTGCAACGTCGCCATCTTTCATGCCTTGAGTATATAGTTCGACAGTGGTGGTGGAGGTTGGGCCAATTACGCGTTGCGTCAGGGTGTTACGAGCCCACATCAGTTGTTCGGCTGGCAGAGACTGGAGGCGCAGACGACCATTCTTCAGACTCCATTTGGAGTCATCGGGGTTATGGTTCCACTGCCAGATACGACCCAGGGTTTTGGCATTGAAGTCGTCACTGCGGTTATAGGGGGCGTGGGGCGCGGTGATGGGTTGCTTTGGCACAGCAACAGACTCAACCTGGGGTTTGAGCCAGGTGCGGGGAGCGCGACCCAGATTGCCCTCGAGTCCCAGCATGGGCCAACCGTCTTTCCAAGTAATTGGAGCCAAGGTAACCGTTCGCCCAATAGAGTGGAAGTCCATCATGAGCAAGGCCCACCATTGGCCGTTCTGGTCCTCCACAATACCGCCCTGATGGATATTGGTACAGGCGGTGGCATCCTTGTCGACAGCAGGAATGCCAAAGCGCGTGCCATCGCCACCAATGCGATATTCCTCGTCACGAGGTATCTGGGTGATGGGAGCAGCATGGTAACCGAAGGTCTCATCGGCAGTGATGGTAATCGTCTCGTAAGGACCCCAGATGCTCTTGGAACGTGAACAGAGGGTACGACCGTTGGGTTTGTAATCGGTAGAGATAAGGTAGTACATATCACCTACCTTATATATATGGTGACCCTCACCTACTGTATTGCCCTCAGGGATGATAGTGCGCTCTGTTTCTTCGATAGGGCCACTCATATCGGGTTTCAACTCCGTACACTTCACTTCTCCGTAGCCATGAATGGCGTAAATCTTTCCATCGTCGTCGAAGAGCACGGAGAGGTCGTAGATGCGTCCCTGCATATTATGGTGTTCCCACGGGCCACGGATATCCTTTGAGGTATAGCACTGCAAACCCTTGCCATTGATGTTGGAGAAGACATAGAACTGTCCGTTAGCATAACGGATGGCTGGTGCCCAGATGCCTTGACCATAGATCTCTTGATGATTCCTCAAGGAGAAGGCATCATCGTCGAAATCGAAACGGTCGAAGCAATAAGAGATATTCTCCCAGTTCACTAAGTCCTTCGAATGGAGGATGACCAGTCCTGGCACAGTATGCATCGTTGTACCAGCCAGATAGTAGTCATCGCCCACACGAATGATATCAGGATCCGAGAATTCGTCGTAGAACAACGGATTGGTGTATGTTCCATTGCCGTTGTCAGCCGTCCACGACTGAGCGAAACATGGAACAAGAGAAAAGTGAAAAGCGAAAAGAATATGTATCGCTATCAACCATTTTTTATATCTAACCTTACTTACATCTATTATGTGGCTCATATCTTTTCACTTTTTCACTTTTCTATTTTGACTTTTTCATTTCTTCAGTTCTGGCCAACCATCGACAGTCCAATGGATAGGTCGTTGGATAAGTACAGAGGCTCCTTCCTGAGCAACACTATAACCATGACAGATGAAGATGTCCTGACCGTCCATGTGGTAGGCAGCACAATGACCTGCAGCCTCATATTCTTTTTTGTCACCTTCAAGGAAGAGATTACCTCCGCCATAGCGCATATCAAAACCTTTGCTGTCGAGATATGGTCCTTCAACAGACCTACTGCGACCTACTGCTACGCGGTAGTTACTCTTCGCACCCTGACAACAATAGTCCCAAGAGACAAACAGATAGTACCAGCCATCGTGCTTAAGAATAAATGGTGCCTCAATGGCATTTGGACCCGCAAAGTCTGAAGTGGGATTCTTAGGCGGATTCGGATTGATGGGCAATGCAGCCTTGGCACCCTCGCTGTTCAGATTATAGCGACGTGCAATTGTACGAGGCTTGGCACCTTTGGCCACATGCATCGTCGTATCGAGATGCACCAACTGGATACCATCCCAGAAAGAGCCCCACACCAGCCAAGGCTGGTCGTTGTCATCAATGATGAAATTAGGATCGATGGCATTCCAATTATCACGTTTCTCACGGGAAGTCACAATACAACCTTCATCCTCCCACAGGCCAGAGGCCAGAGAACGGGTAGAGAGTAAACCGATGGCCGAGCCATTACGTCCGAAGGTAGAACAACTATAGGCCAGCCACCAGCGGCCATGCCACTGGATGATATCAGGGGCCCAGACATGACGGGTAAAGCCTGGTACGGAATCACGCGTCCACTTCGGAATCACCGACATCAGCGGCTCTGGTTTCACCGTCCACATCTTTCGATCCTGAGAGGTCATCTGCTGAATACCCATACCAGTAGCAAAGATGTAATAGGTACTGTCTTCGTATGCCATCACAGGGTCGTGTACCATCGGTGTCTCTGTTGTGAAAGGCACGTGTCTGAGGTGATGCCGTTGCCCCTGCGCCATCAGAGTGACACTCAGGGCTAACAGCATCATAGGAATTATTGTTTTCCTCATATGATTATCTAACTAAATATTTTTTGCCGTTTCGGATATAGATTCCTTTTCTTTGTGGATTATTTATTCGGCAGCCTTGCAGGTCGTAGATAGCACCTGTTGCAGAATCGTCGTCAATCGTAATGTTTGCAATTCCCAAAGAGGAGGCCTCAGTCTGGTAGCCCCAAACAGTTGCACCTGTTGTGGCTGCGATAGCCGTAAAGGCAGGAGTCTTATCGTCGGTGGGTTCCAAGGTCTGTTCAATCATCACACCATGATAGTAGGTATTATTGATTTTGAGTGTGACATAGGATGTACCCTCCTCAATCTTCCATGTACCTGTGGCACCTCCAGTGATAGTGCCATCGTTCTTAAGTTCTATATCGATGGGGGATGATGCATCTTTCTTGGTGTGATCCAATTTATATTCGTGAATCAGCAACTTGTATTTGCCTGCAATCTGGTCTGTGGCTATCTGCTGCGTTGTGGCAATATCGGCACTCTTCACCTCTTCGCCCGTATATTCAAACGGAGCAACTACCAGCCAACCGTTCTTACTCTGAAATACCTGATGTACACGTATCTGATGTTCTTCACTACGATTCTGGAATCGGGTATGATAGACCAGATAGGTACGTCCATCCTCAGCAGCAATAATAGAATTATGACCTTGTGAGCGTTCGCCAAAGTTACCCTTGGCCTGATTACCCCACGAGGTGTAGGCACCGAAGATGTTGACACCGCGGTTACCATCGTTCTCGTTTGGACCGAAGTTCAGCAGATAGGACGTGAACACCGCACTGTTGCTACGTGAATCGACGTATGGTCCATCGGGATTCTCCGAACGAAACACACGCATTTGATAGCCTCCATTATTATAGTCGGTGGCAACACCACCGGCAGCCAGTCCTCCGTAAGTGACAAACAGATAGTAGTATCCGCCGATGTACTCGATATAACTAGCCTCACCCGACACATAATAACCTCCTGCTATTTTTTTGCCGAAGTAGGGGTCGATGGTGACACCGTCGCCTGATCCCGTCAGCGTATAGGTGACATCATAATCGCGTAGGCCTGTGTTCTCGTCGAGTTCAAGCATCCAGATACCACCGCTCCATGAACCATACGACATCCACAACTTGCCTTCCTCGTCGTAGAACACACAGGGATCGATGCAATTAGGATAACGGTTGCCCCAGTTTTCGCCTGTATTATATCTGCCAGGCAGTGTGCTCTGAGAGCCGATGGCAATCTCAAGGTCAGTCTCTTTATAAGTGTTTTTCTCGAAGAATCCACTGATAACGACTGGCGCCTGATAGCGGTAAGGGCCTTCGATATTGTCGGCAGTCAACAGGATGATGCTGGAATACCAGTAATCGCCATTGACGCTCAGGTACATGCACCATTTGTTCATGGCTTTGTTCCAAATGACATCGGGAGCCCACATCATGCCATTCACATCGTAGGTGTTCCCCTTGCGAGTACTTCCCTTCTTCGCCCAGTCGTGGGCATTGAAGATGAAGTCCAACTCCTGTCCACCTTTTTTTACCTTGGTAACCTGTGGCGTTGTAAAGGCTGCTGTGTTGGCTGCATTGCTGCTTGCTGCAGTGGCCCAGAGGGCTGTAAACTCAGTCCAACTCATCAGGTCGGTAGTCTTAGCCGCAGCGCGATGGGAACCGAAGATGTAGTACGTCTGGGACACTGGTTCCCACACGATGCTGGGGTCGTGCACGCTTACTCGTTTCAGCGTGTAGGCCGCAGCATTCATGGGAACCAGTGCAGACAATAATATATACAGATACTTTCTCATTACAGATTATTCAAATACCAAGTGTCCACCCTCAACTGTGAATGCGAAGTTAAAGTCTGAACCTTCGATAGGACTAAGACCAATGTAATCCTGCTTGTAGGTTACACCATCGTTGCCCACAATGACACACTTCACATCTGCCGAAGAACCATTGTTGGTTACTGATACCGTAACGGTAGCATCGTCCATAGCAGAGAGCCATGCAGCCCAGTCTGTCTGACCGCCGCTTGGTGTGCATGCATCATAACTGGTACCCCAACCATAATTGTCGGCACGCAGCACAGCGTACTCAGTCAGGTCGGCCTTGCGTAAGATGACCAAGAAGTTGTTCCAGTTGGCTGCACCGTTGGTGTAATTCTTGAAGCGTGTAGTGTAGGTCTGACCCTCGGGCACCTTGACGTCCTGAGAGAATACCGTCCACCAGCCTGTTGAGTTGTCCTCTTCACCAATCACGGTGTCGAATTCGAGATGACCACCCTCTACCGTGAAGCAGAACTGGAAATCATTTGAGTCGATACCATTGATGCCAATGTAACTCTGCTCGTAGGTTACGCCGTCATTACCAATCATGACAGCCTTCACGTCAGCAGTACCATCACCATTGTTAGTAATATAGGTGGTTACCTTAGCTCCATCCATAGCAGCAAGCCATGCAGCCCAGTCGCTCTGGCCACCGCTTGGTATGCATGCATCATAGCCGGTGCCCCAACCATAGTTATCTGCACGGAGTACTGCATACTCTGACAGGTCGGCTTTGCGGAGCACGACAAGGAAGTTGTTCCAGTTGGCCGCACCATTGGTATAATTGGTGAAGGTGCTGACATAGGTTTCGCCTGGAGCCACCTTGATGTCATCAGAGAAGGCACTCCACCAAGGCGTGGTATTATCTGTTAAACCTACGCTGGTGTACATCTTATCGACTACTTCAAACTCGGCAGATGCAATGACTGGTGTGTTGGCACCTTCGCCCTTGTAGGTCTTGGCATAGACAGCTACGAGCGTCTTCTTGCCCAACGAGTTCATGTCAGGAACAGTCTGGAATGTCAGATCACTAGCAGACACTGTCTTGGATACTTCCTGCTCGAACTGTACAGTAGCTGTCACATTAGCAAATGCTTCCTCTAAGGTAGTACCCTGGAGCACCTTCTTAGGCACGCCGTTGAGCGTCATCGACAGAGGTAACTTGTCTTCTGCAGACGTGCAACCACCGATAGGTTCGATGTTGGTCTGAAGGAATCCGATATATGAGCCCTCAGGAACCAAGAATGCACGGATTGTCGTGTTCGCAGCATCAGCATTGAGGTTGACAAGCTCCGACTTCTGGTTGTAGATCTTTGTCACCGTACCATTGGTCATAGTAACAATCAAACCACCTTGAGAACGGTCGATAGTCAGTGTCACCTTACCGCCAAGCTTTTCAACACCCTCGTCAGTATCGGTCTCGAAGGTAAGATTACTCTCTACAAGGTTGCGATCGATATAGTCACCCCACTCAGAGTTTCCGCTGGGTTGGTTGTCATAACGGATAGCACCATACTCCTTATAGTTGGTAGCACCACGGTCCTCATCGTTACAAATGATGAGTGCATAATTCTTATAGGTGTTCGGTGCATTAGGATTGATACTCAGGTTGAATACGGCATTCCATGTCTGACCCTCTGGAATCTGATAATACTTGGTGTATGTCTGCCACCAACCTGTAGAATAATCAGTGGCGCCAATGGTATAGACGTCTTCCATCATACCCTCAAGCTCCTTAGGCTTGTTGGCAGCAGCTATGGAGTCGGCCTTGGCCGAAATCCAGTCAGGGGCATCAACATTATATAAGTCGCCACCTTCGCAACTCGTCAGTGCCAGCATACCTAGGGCTGCAGCGCAAAAGACGGATGCTATTTTATTGAGATGTCTCATAATCTTTAATCTTTATTGTTTATTGTTTAATCTTTACAGGTTTACCACGGGGCGTACTGTCCAACCCTGCTCACTGAAATAGGTCGAGTTGTCAGTATTGTTATTTGCCGAGTTACCCTTCAGGTTGGGATTGGCAGTAAGCAGACCCTGATAGATGGGCAGGAACTCATGACCTGGTACAAAACTGTCGTACGATGTCTTGTAGGGCTTCTCCAGCTTACCATCATCGTCTTTCGGCAGTATGCTATAGTCAACAGGTTCCTTAACCAAAGAACGGTCGTTGCTCAGAATAACAGTACCATGAGACTTCAACTGGTGCAAACGGTCGGCACTGTAGTAGAAACCCCAGCGGATAAGGTCGAAGCCACGTCCGAACTCACAACCAAACTCCTTCGGGCGCTCTACGTTAGCAATCTGCTCAAAGAGCTTGTCAGCATTATTGAAATCAGCAAGTTTCAGACTTGCCAAACCAGCACGGTTGCGCACCTGGTTGATCCAGTCAATTGCCTGCTGTGTAGGACCGTTGACCTCGTTCTCACATTCTGCAGCTCTGAGGAGCACATCGCTGTAACGCATCATACGCAGATTGATACCGCAGTGCAGACCTGTCACCACTGATGCATAAAGACCTGTGCGCATATTGGTGTTCTTAGCAATGGGCAGACCACCATTGTTATTGTTGGTCACAATGTTTTCTGTGGCTGTCATAGGCATCGTATAAGCAACATTACCATTCTCAAAACCTTCCCAATCGGCTTCATAGGTTCCGATGGTCCAGTAGAGACGTGGATCAAGTTTACCTTCTGTCGTACGCTCTTTCTTAAACAACTCATAGAGCCAGGGCGAAGCCGACAGGTCGGCCCAACCGCCAAAGTCGCCGGGACAACAGTTACTCTCGATAGCGTGAGCCTGTGTAGCCTTTGAGCTGGTATTCACTGGTGTCCATTCCTCATCAGTACCCTGTGAGCCATAATCCAGGAACTGTATCTCGAAGAGACTCTCCACATTATTCTCATAGTTAGAACCCTCACGGAAGTTGTCTCCGTAATTCTTAACGAGGGCATAAGTACCATATTGCTGGTTGATAATGGCTTTCAGAACGATGAGTGCCTCACTGTACTTATGGTGCTGCATCAGAGTTCGTGCATAGTAACCGGCAGCAGCACCCTGCGTGGCACGTCCTTTAGCCCACTCGCCACCTTCGTCACGCTTGGGCAGTAAAGTCATAGCCTCAGAAAAATCTTTCTCAGCCTGGGCCAGCACTTCATCATAGGTGCTGCTGGCAGTATAGAGTCCGTCGAGCGAGCCATACTGGCTATAGTCTGTAATCAACGGTGGATTCTGATAGTATCCAGCCAGATTATAATAGCTCAGGCCACGCAGGAAGAGAGCCTGACCTTTGACACGCTTCATATCCTCAGTAAGCGCCGTATTATCTTCACCAACACGCGAGAGAATAAAGTTGCAGACGTTGATAGTATAATACCACTCACGCCATACCCAATCAGTCATCTCCTCAGTAGCTGGAGCATTCAGGTCATCGAAAGGCAGATACCAGACCTGTGAACTGTTCCACACTTCGTCGCCACGACACATATCGTAGCCATAGCCCACACGGGCATAGGAACCCTCCATGCGGATATGATTATAGGCCGCAATGACACATTCCTCCAGGTCGGCGGCAGTTTTGCCGAAGGTTCCTGTTGTTTGCTGGTTAGGGTTCGTCAATTCCAGCTTGTCGTTGCACGATGTCAGCGTGCCAAGGCCCATCAAAAGGGCAAAGGATAATTTATATAGTTTCATAATGATATATCTCCTTATATATTAGAATGAGAAATTAACACCGCACATGAAGCTACGTGCACTGGGATAAGAACAATAGTTGTAACCTGGGGTAAAGGTACCAGGAGCATAATCTACGTTGTAGCCCTTGTAGCCTGTAAAGGTATAGAGATTCTGTGCCGATACATAGATACGGGCATCAGTGATGTAACCATGGAACAGTTTGCTGGGAATGTTATAGCCCAGTTCCACATTGGCAATCTTCCAATATGCGGCATTTTGGATCTTGCGATCGCTGAAGAGGTCGTTCCAACCTAATGTAGCACCAGGATGGTTGATATAGGTGCGGGGCACGTCAGACAAGTAGGTAGAACCATCCTCCGACCATACGTTAGCACCTAATACTGACACATCCTTATTACCATAGCCATAGCAAGAGTTCAGAGCATTGTAGATATGGTCTGCCACATGATAACCTAAGGCACCATATGTAGAGATACTCAGGTCAAAACCTTTATACTCCAAATGAGCACTCAGACCGAAGTTCACCTTGGGAAGTCCGCTTCCTAAGACTATCTGGTCGGCATCGGTAATCTGTCCGTCACCATTGATATCTGCATAGTAGCAGTCACCCACCTGAGCACCCGGCTGGTACTTCTTGTTGAGATCGGGTTCATAGTCTGGGTCAGCAGCTGCCTTGGCTTTCTCTACCTCTACAGCGATGTTGTTCAGTTCGTCGAGCTGAGCCTGTGTGCGGATAATACCCATATACTGCCACCCATAGAACTTACCAACTTCCTCACCTACTCTTGTAATATAGGCACCGTCAATCTGCTGGTCCTTGCCAGTACTCAGCGCTGTCACCTTATTCTTAACAGTGCTCAGATTGGCACTGATCTGATGCTTCAAGGCATGGTCGTTGTTACGATAAGTGACAGAGAACTCGAAACCGCTGTTCTCCATCGAGGCTGCATTCATGGTCACAGAGCCGTTCTGTACACCAGCGTTCAGAGGTACTGACACGTTATACAGCAGGTCGGTAGACTTGTTTTTGAACCACTCTGCCGAGAATTCGATGCGGTTATTGAACATGGCAAGGTCGAGACCGATATTAGTCGTTGACTTCTTCTCCCATGCCAGATTCTCATTCACATATGTAGAAACAGCCGATCCGCTCACCTCGTTATTGCCAAAGCTATATTTCATGTTGTTACGGAGCATGGTAGCCTGATAAACATATTCACCGATGTTCTCGTTACCCAGTTCACCATAGCTGGCACGGATCTTAAACATGTTGACAATGTTACGATCGATGGGGAAGAATTTTTCCTTGTCGAAGCGCCAACCTAAAGATACAGAAGGGAATGTACCCCAGCGGATGCTCTTGGTCAGACGAGAGCTACCGTCACGACGGATGATGGCTGACAGCAAATACTTTCCATCGTAGTCGTAGTTCAGACGTCCAATGTACGAGGTCAGTGCATGCTTATATTCATAAGAATCACCATTCTGCTTCTCTGCATTCTGGATCTGCAGGAAGTAAGGCTCGGGATAGTTCAGACCCCATGCCGACAGCGTATTGGTATTCTCTTCCTCGTAAGTGATACCACCTAAGAGGTTAAAATGATGCAGACCGATGGTACCATCGTAAGTCAGCGTGTTCTCTATCAGAGCATCAGTGTACTTGCGATGTGTCTTGGTCAGGCGCTCGTTGTCCTTAGCCAGATAGACACGGTTACTCTGAATCCATGCTGAAATCCATGTCTTGTCGTTGGCGTGTGTGGTACTATACGATACGTTGAGCTTATAGTTCAGTTTGTGATTCTTGTTCTCCAGACCAATCATCTTCAGCAGATCAACATCAGCCGAAGCAGTACCTACGAAGCGGTCCACCTGTGTGTTGCGGGTAAAGAGATTGTTGGTCAGCAATGGGTTGGTAGCCGAGATGTCGCCATGGATATTGTCATAATAGACACCATAGCCATAAGCATCATATTTCCAGTTGTTAGCAGCTCCGACCTTGTCATCGAGCACCCATGTCGACTCATCGTAAGCCTTGATGGTTGGCTGCATGGTCAGTGTACCCAACAGCACGTTAGGCAGGTTGCCATAAAGACCCTGGATATACTCATTTTGATTCGAAATAGACATATTGTCCTGGTCGGAGTGGGAATAAACGAGGCTAGTGCGGAACTTGATGAACTTGGTATCCATCGTGTTGTTGACACGGGCGGTGAAACGCTCATAGTTAGGGCCGGCACCTTCCATTGTACCCTTCTGCTTAAAGAAGTCCAAACCTATATTATATGTATTATTAGCACCGCCACCACTCAGGTTTACATTGTGGTTCTGACGGATACCTGTCTTGAATACCTCCTTAAACCAGTCGGTATTGGTATTGTCCATGAAATGGTACTTACCATCTTCGCCAATGCTATAACCACCAGGCTGGGCAATACCGGTGTTCTCACAGGCCAAACCTAAATACTGGCTATACTGGTCGGAATTCATCACGTCATAGACACCACTTGAAATTTTGTCAATTCCGTAATAACCCTTATAATCTACCTTTAATGGCTGGTCTTTCTTACCACCCTTCGTGGTAATGATAACCACACCGTTAGCGGCACGAGAACCATAGATGGCGCCAGCAGATGCATCTTTCAGCACCTGGATAGTCTCGATGTCGTTGGGTGAGAAGTCGCGGATGGTGGTTCCCATAGGCACACCGTCGATAACATAAAGGGGAGCAGTGCTTCCGAATGAGCCCAAACCACGGATACGTACCGAGGGGTCGGCACCAGGCTGTCCGTCAGTGGTAATCTGTACACCAGCCACCTTACCTTCCAGCATTGAAGAGATGTTAGAGTGTGACACACGCTTCAGTTCGTCTGCATTGACTACAGCTACCGAACCCGTCAGATCGGCCTTTTTCTGCGTACCATAGCCCACAACTACCACCTGATCGAGCACTTGTGCATCGGAATCAAGTTGGATCTGTTCGATGATGGCGCGCCCACGTACAGCAATCTCGCGATCTTTGTAGCCCACATAACTTACCACGAGCGTAGCATTTGACGGAACATCTAACTGGAAATTTCCATCATAGTCGGTCACTACTCCAGTCTGGGAGCCCTTCACCTTGACAGTAGCACCGATCAGCGGTTCACCGTCTTGGTCAACAACCTGGCCGCTGACCTTGATGGTCTGCTGTGCCACTGATGCCATCGCAGGAACCGGACAGACGATAAGTCCCCCCAGCAGTCCAAAGATGAACATCACAGAGAATAATACTTGTTTTCTCATCATAATTGTTAGTTTAGAAAGTTAAATTTAAATTATTAATTAGTGAAATTTGGGGGCAAAATTAGTAATAAGCAGTATTGGCTGGGTGGACAAAACAACTTATATGGTGGACAAAACGCTTTTTATCCATTTATGCGCGTTTTTTCCACTTCTTGAGATATATCAATGATATATATCAATTGTCATTATAGGTGCTCGGACTCACACCGAACATCTTAGTAAAGCATCGGGTAAAGTATTTCGGGTCGTTGAATCCTACGGCATAGGCTATCTCGGTAATGTTACGATTACCTGTTTTAGAAGAAAGCATTTCCTTTGCCATATTCAATCTGTAGTTACGGATAAACTGTCCTGCAGGAAGACCAACCTCCACGTTCAGATGTTTGCTGACCACACTGCGGCTCATGCCCAAGGCATCACAAAACTCCTGAACACCAAATTCGGAATCGGTATAGTTCTGTTCCATGATCTCCATCACCCGCTCCATCAGTGGACGTGTATTTCTGAGTACCTCCTCCTTGTCTGCCTCCATGCTTTTGGTTACGCTTTTCTGATAGCGTTCCTGATTGTCGAGAATATTGCTAATGCGTTGCTGAAGATGTTTGGGATTACTCGATTCCTCCAACACCTTCCGAATGGGACTGAGCAACTGCTCTGCTTCACGCCGTCTCAACTCTGCCACTCTCCTATTATATATATAGACAACCAAAGCAATAACAAGTAGAGAGAGTATGAGACGGAACCACCAACTGTTCCAGAAATAGGGTGTAACGATGATGTCAACAGAAATAGACCCATTATCAAAGGTCGTCAAGGCAGACTCATATTTCACCTCAAAAGTATAGTTGCCTACTGGCAATGCACTGTATCTGACAGAATGTTGACCAGGCTTCAACAATGTCCATTCATTATCAAAGCCCTTCATCCGATAACTAAAGATACCCTGTTTCTCAAAACCATAGTTCAAGGCAGAGAAGTCTATGGAAAAAGAACGGTTTCCCTCACTGAGTCTGATGACTTTTGCAATGGAGATATCTTCGTCGAGATAATCACTGCCGGCGTGGATATCCTGGTTATCAACCATCAGTCGAGTGAATACTAAATGAGCACGATAGGCTGCTTCTGGATTCTCTCCCGTCACCTCTGTCAGTCCAGCCTCGCTGCCCAGATAGATGACACCTGAATCTGACACTATAGCCGAGTTCCAATAGAACTGGGAACTAGCCAGACCATCAGAATGTGAATAATTTGTAAAAGTCTTCAATTTCGGATCATATACTGAAAGACCGTTCAAAGTGGTAATCCAGAGATGTCCATTTCGGTCTTCGGCAATACCTTTCACCGCATTGTTTACCAAACCGTCTTCCTGTGTCAGCACTTCAAAATGTTCCTTACCATCCTTATCGACCACGCGATGGTAGAGGCCGTATCCGTTACTACCCAGCCAGAGAGAACCATCACTGGCCACACAAAAGGAGGAAATCTTTTCATAGATCCTAGAATTGGGATTATCCAGACGGTACACCAAACCACGAAAACTGAACTTCCCATCCTTGCGCGATTTCAAATCGACAGCAATGGCACCACGCATACAACCCATCCAAAGTACACCCTCAGGATCGATAGTAGCACCAACACAACCTCGTATCAACTGACAACTATCGAAGGGTTCCACCAACTGACTAGTCTTAAAGTCATAGAAGAAAACTCCATCATTACTACCAACCCAAAGTCCTTCGTTGTATGTGTCATAGGCTAAGGCTCCGATAAAATTCGTCAAGCGGGCATGCTCAACAGGCATTTCCACCCTATGTATTTTGCGTGATTGTATATCTACCCAGTTGAGGCCGCCCCCCCAGGTACCTGTCCAGAGACGTCCGTTATGATCAGCCACCAAGGCTGATACACTATTATGCGACAAAGAGGTATTTGCTGTGGTAAAGTGTTCAAAGTCCTGACGGTCTTTCTCTTTTCTGTTCAGGCCACCCTCCACCGTTCCCACCCAGAGAGTACCATTGGGTTCCACATACATAGCGTTCACGGGATTTGGAGAGATTGAAGTAGGCAAGGCGGTGTGAACACTATTCTGTAGCAACAGTTGACGCGGGACCAACTTAGCGACGCCACCCGACTCCGTGCCAATCCAAATCAGACCTTTATCTATCAGCAGACAGTGGACAAAATCACTCTTCAGAGGTGGATGACTGGCCGTACTCCATGCCGAGAAAGTATTGGTAGCATCATTATAGACATTCACACCACAGAGAGATCCCACTAAAAGCGTATTGTCTGATGTCAGTGCCAGACTGGAGAGAAACTCATGCGACAAACTGCCTTTCTGGTTAGGCACATGGCGGTAGTCATCAAGTCGTTGTTGGTAGGGATTATAACGAAACAGACCGTGATTGGTAGTAATCCACACAAAATTGCCACGTTTTATCATATCGGTGATATACAAGCCGTTCAATGTTCGGAGAACAGGAGATATCTCCTCGCGCACCAGTTGACCATTTTTCATTGCCAAACGGTAAAGACCACCGTCAATACCTATCCAAGGCTTTCCATTTCCTTCCACATCACGCATATTCACGTCAGGCGTGTTGCCATGATAGCGATAGGAACAGATATTACTGATGTCTCCCTGTTCGTCGAAAGTTAACAGATTCACATCCGTATAGGTCACCAACCACATACGTCCCAGAGCATCGCAATATGTCTTGGTACTTGATTCCGCCAACATTTTTCTTACGGCATCTGGGAGTTTTTCAGACGGCACACTCGCCATCGTCTTCAAGTCAATGATATCCGTTCCCTCATCAAAGGCCACCCATAAGCGTTTGAAAGGATCCTCAGCAATGTTCTTGCAAGAATTACTGTTCAGTCGCATCTTAGGCGACATCATTCCATATCCGTCGTAACGTATCAATCCACCCCCATAAGTCCCTATCCATAGAAAACCATTAGAATCGATGAAGACGCTACTGACGTTATTATGCGGCAGTCCGCTGTTCAGGTCAATATACGACACATTATACCGTTCCATCAGCACAGCACTTTGAGCCAAACCAACTATGGTCCACCACAAGGTCAGAAGTATTACACTGCTTCGTTTCATAAGTTTGATAGTTTTAGGACGAGGTATTCTGAGCGGGTGCAGACACGGATCTTAGGTCCCCAGATGCCTAAACCGGAACTGATATAATAACGGGTATTTCCACGCTGATGATGTCCCCATGATTTTTCATAAACAGCATCCGTGATCCAGGAGATTGGCCAGACTTGACCTCGGTGGGTATGACCACTAAATTGAAAATCTACCCCAGCAGCCTCAGCCTCCTCCAAATGGTAGGGCTGGTGATCAACAACGACGGTGAAGAGACCTGAGTCACCGACAAGTGTGGAAAGTGGTTTTCTTCGACGATTAGAACGGTCATCTCTACCCACGATCCTGATACCGAGAGTGTCAATAACCTCATCACGCAACAGGTGGATACCAGACTCATGAAAAAAAGAAACAGCCTTGTCGGTTTTTCCGAAATACTCATGATTACCTAAAACCGTAAAGACAGGAGCCTGTAGCCGACGGAACTCATCGGCATAATTCCACTCAAGGACAGGACGAAGACTCATATCCACGATGTCGCCACCAATAAGCACCAAGTCGGGATGTTCAGCATTGAAAAGATCTATCCACCGTCGCAATTCCTCACCTCGGTTATGGTAGCCAACATGCAGGTCACTGGCCAACACAATGGTCAGCGGACGGTCAAGGGGCTTGTCTGTATGCAGAGTCATCTCCTCACGATATTTATGATGATAATGCGCTCCACCCAGAATCATCACGAGAGCCACCACACCGACAACTGTCGCCAACCCCGCTATGGAATCCCTGAGGAAAGTCTTCGGCAGGAGATGTAGTAATGAGGCGATGTCAGCCATGAGGAAGGCGAGTAGCAGATAGAGGATGGCAATGAGCCACGTGTTACCAATCTGATACCACCAGACGGCAACCTTTACGGGAATCCTCTCCATGACAATAAACCCGGAAATACCGATAGCCATCCAGATAACGAACAAACCAGCAACAACCAGTTTATAGTGCCATCCCCCCGGCGTGATCCGCCAAAGGTGCCACACCACATAAAAGGCAACAAGTAAAATGGTTATCAGTATAACAGTAAATGCTATTCTCATTGCTAATTCTATTTTCATTTGCAAAGATACACAGTTTTTCGGAAAAACCCAAAAAACTTTTGGTTTTCTTCTCACTAATTCGTACCTTTGCACCCAAATATATATAAGGTACGTATAGATATGATACAATCAATGACTGGCTACGGTAACAGTGTCGTAGCCTACAAGGACAAGAAGATCCACGTGGAAATCAAGTCGCTGAACTCAAAACAGTTGGACTTGCAGACACGCATTGCCCCACTCTACCGTGAGAAGGAGATGGAGATGCGCCAGATGGTGGCAGAGGCTGTCATCCGTGGCAAAGTGGATATGAGCGTATGGATAGAGAAGGAGAGTATGGTAGATGCCACACCTGTGAACGCAGCCCTGGTGGAAAACTACTACCACCAGTTGAAGGATATCGCAGAGAAAGTGGGTATTCCTGAGCCAGAAGACTGGATCTACACACTGACTCGTATGCCAGACGTATTGACGAAGACCGATGTGGAGGTGCTCGATGACGAGGAATGGGCAGTGGTGAAAGGCGCTGTCAGCGAGGCGGTGAGGAGTCTTGTAAATTTCCGCAAACAGGAAGGTGCTGCCCTTCAGAAGAAGTTTACAGAGAAGATTGACAACATCACCCGTCTGTTGGCAGACATTGAGCCTTTAGAGAAGGGACGCGTAGAGAAGATCAAGGCCCGCATTGAGGACGGACTGAAACAGATTCCTGGTGTGGAATATGACAAGAACCGCCTGGAGCAGGAATTGATCTACTACATCGAAAAACTCGACATCAGTGAGGAGAAGCAGCGTCTGGCCAACCACCTGAAATATTTCCGCGAAACCATGGACGAGGCAGCAGGACAAGGCAAGAAACTTGGATTCATTGCCCAGGAGATGGGACGTGAGATCAACACGACCGGCTCGAAGAGTAATCAAGCCGAGATGCAGAACATTGTGGTGAAGATGAAAGACGAATTGGAGCAGATCAAGGAACAAGTGCTGAATGCTTTATAATATGAGAGGGAAACTGATTATTATTTCGGCACCGTCGGGGACGGGAAAGAGTACGATTATCGGGTGGCTGATGAAGGAACACCCAGAGTTGAACTTGGCGTTTTCTATTTCTTGTACGTCAAGGGCTCCTCGAGGTACAGAGCAGAACGGTGTGGAGTATTTCTTCCTGACGCCGGAGGAGTTTCGTGAGCGGATAGACAACGGCGAGTTCTTAGAATATGAAGAGGTCTATGAAGGGCGCTTCTATGGCACCTTGAAGGCTCAGGTAGAACGCCAACTTGAGGCTGGCCAGAACGTGGTGTTCGACGTCGATGTGAAAGGTGGCGTGAACATCAAGAACTATTATGGCGACAAGGCCCTGAGCGTGTTTATCCAACCACCGTCGATAGTAGAACTGCGTCGCCGTCTGGAAGGACGAGGCACGGATACGCCAGAAGTCATCGACCAGCGTATCGCACGTGCGGAGTTTGAACTGACCTTTGCGGATAAGTTCGATACCGTCGTAGTAAACGACGACCTCGCCACAGCAGAAGCCGACGCTTTGTCTGTTATTCAGGACTTCCTCGCCACAGAATAATCATCATTCCTAATTTCTAATTATGATTCGCACAGGGATTTTCGGAGGCTCATTTAATCCGATACACAACGGACATATCTCACTGGCCCGACAACTGCGTGAGCAGGCTGGACTCGACGAGGTGTGGCTGATGGTATCGCCCCAGAATCCACTGAAGAAATCCGAAGACTTGCTCGACGACACCCTGCGGATGGAGATGGCGCGTCTGGCCCTCGAGGGGGTGGAAGGCATCATCGCCTCCGACTATGAGATGCACCTGCCCAAACCCTCCTATACGTGGAACACTCTGCAGGCTTTGTCGAAAGACTTTCCAGACCGTGAGTTCGTGTTGCTGATGGGTGGCGACAACTGGGAACACTTCGACAGGTGGTATCGCTACGACGACATCAAGCGTTGCTATGAGATTGCCGTTTATACCAGAACGCCTGGCGAACCTGGATTCATCGACATCTCAAGCACGGAAATCCGCGAGCGCATCAAGGCTGGCAAAGGCATCCGCAGAATGGTACCAAAGGCGGTGGCAGACTATATCAAAGCACATCATCTCTATGCTTAAGGGCATCAGATATATCAATCCATTGAAATGGATAGGATGGCTGTTCAAACCTATTGAGCAGAATGGTGCGTTCTTCGTGTTTATGTTTGCACTGGGCTGGATCTGTACACAGACGGAAATCATGCCCTACTACCTCAGGGAACGAGGAGCCAAGCCCTACGAACTATCGGCACCCGAACTCTTCCTTGACATCTATATACTCTGCATCATCTTGACACTTATCCCTCAGAAAATCAGAAGATGGATAAAAGCCCTGCTTTACATCTTCTTCTATGGGGTGGCACTGGTGGATACGTTCTGCTATGAACGGTTTGAATCGACGCTGACACCCACCATGCTGATGCTCTTTGGCGAATCCACAGGTCAGGAGACACGCGAGTTTCTCTCGGGCTATCTCAGTTGGGATGGCGTGAAGGGAGGCGTGGGCTGGATCCTGTTGCTGATATTGGTGCACATCGTGTGGACCATCTTCATGCTTGTGACAGACAAGATGCGCAAACGACTCGTACAATCCAAGGTGAGCGAGACTTTCATCACAGGCAGTAAGGCTGTGCTGGGAATCGTTGTGGCGTGGCTCCTCTACAGCAGCGTCTCTCAGACGTGGGATAATAAGGTGGCCATGAAACGACTCTTCTCCTACGACACCATCGGAGAGGTGGAACACGAACAGACGAAGAAGGATCGGGCGAATCTCTACCTGCCCGTCTATCGTCTGGCCTTCGGCATTTATGCCAACCATCTGGCTTCACATCAACTGGTGCAGTTGAAGGCGGCCAGCGAGAAGATTCAAATAGACAGTTGTAACTACCGTGTGCCAGACATCGTGCTGGTGATTGGCGAGAGTTACAACAAGCACCACTCTCAACTGTATGGCTACGACAAGCCCACGACACCGCTTCAGGTGGCAATGGCAGAGGAAGGCAGTTTGGTGACATTTTCGGATGTGGTCTCTACATGGAACCTGACCAGTTTCGTCTTCAAACACATGCTCTCGCTCTATGCCGTTGGCGACAGTGGGGCATGGTGCGACGAGCCACTCTTCCCAGAGGTGTTCCGCAAGGCTGGCTACCACGTGACGTTTATCACCAACCAGTTTGAGTCGAAGGCGAAAGAAGGCATCTATGACTTCAGCGGAGGTTTCTTCCTGAACGACCCTGAATTGAGTCAGCAGCAGTTTGACGCCCGTAGCACCAAGACGCACCGTTACGATGATGGCGTACTGAAAGAGTATGATATACTGGACAAGCAGGCCAGAGCCAGGAGTCAGGAGACAGGAAACTTGGTGATCTTGCACCTGATGGGTTCGCATATGGATTATCGAGCCCGTTATCCGCAGAAGACGCAGACCTACTTCACCCCACAGATGTACGACAGACCAGAACTGAACGACAAACAGAAACAGATACTGGCGCACTACGACAACTCACTGCGCTATAACGACTCCATCATGGCCTGTATCACTCAACGGTTTGCCAACAAGGATGCTGTAGTGATCTATGTGCCAGACCACGGAGAGGAGATCTTCGACGGCTCACCCTATATGTACGGGAGAATGCACGGAGCGAACATCGACTACCGTCTGGCCCGTAACGAGATGGAGATACCTTTCTGGATTTGGGGCTCACCAGCGTTCAGGGAGAAGCACCCTGACGAATGGCAAGATATACAGAATGCCAAGGACCGTCCACTGATGATTGATGCCTTACCCCACCTGTTGCTGTACTTCGGAGGCATCAGCACCCAACTCTATCGTCCGACACTGAATGTCCTCAGTCCCGACTACGACACGAAGCGTCCCCGTATTCTGAAAGGAGTAACAGACTACAACCAATTGAAGCGCCCATGAAAGAGATATTGACACGAAGGGAATGTACGGCGATGAGAGGCATTGCCATCCTCGCCATCATGTTGCACAACTACTGCCACTTCATCGGCAAGATTGTGCAGGAGAACGAATACCAGTACCTTTCCTTTAACAACGACCGACTGTGGCAGGTGCTGACGCATCCTGACGCACTGTTGCCCGTACATCTGCTCTCATACTTCGGACATTACGGGGTACCTGTCTTTCTCTTCCTGAGCGGCTTCGGACTGGTTAAGAAATATGAGGATAACCCACACAGTGCCTGTCCTCCTGTGAGGTTTATACGCTACAGTTATCTGAAACTATTGCGGATGCTGATCGTGGGGTTTGTACTGTTCGTCTGTGTGGATATGGTGACACCAGGACGCTTCTCTTTCCATTGGGACAACGTCATCGCGCAACTACTCATGTATATCAATATATTGCCCGAGCCTGACAAGATCATCTGGCCTGGCATCTACTGGTTCTTCGGTCTGATGATGGAACTGTATATTGTCTATCGGCTCCTGCTCTATCGACGCAGTTCGTGGTGGGTGGTGGCTCTCATTGCCGTCTGTTGGCTGTTGCAGGTGCTCTGCGATCCAAGTGGCGAAATACTCAATCGCCTGCGCTATAATTTCATCGGAGGGATGCTTCCCTTCGGATTAGG
>JAGCPK010000108.1 GCA_017965725.1 Prevotella sp. | reverse complement strand
TCCTGGATGTCCTCAGCCTTGGGGCCTTCCTGCTGGCCACCAGCCTGCTGCTGGCCACCGTTGAACTGATCACCTCCAGGCTGACCTGCTGCACCCTGCTGATACATCTGGGCTGAAGCAGTCTGCCAGGCCTGATTGAGGGCTGTGATAGCGCTATCGATAGCGGCTACGTCGCCAGCCCTGTGGGCATCCTTCAACTGCTGGAGGGCCTGCTCGATGGCGGGCTTGTGCTGAGCAGGAATCTTCTCGCCAAGTTCCTGGAGCTGGTTCTCGGTCTGGAAGATCATAGAGTCAGCCTGATTCAGTTTGTCCACACGCTCACGCTCCTTCTTATCGTTCTCAGCGTTCTGCTCAGCCTCGGCCTTCATGCGGTTGATCTCATCCTGTGACAGACCAGATGAAGCCTCGATACGGATGGCCTGCTCCTTACCAGTGGCCTTATCCTTGGCAGATACCTTCAGGATACCATTGGCATCGATGTCGAAGGTTACCTCAATCTGAGGAATACCACGACGGGCAGGAGCGATACCAGTCAGGTTGAACTGACCGATACTCTTGTTCTGAGCAGCCATGGGGCGCTCACCCTGCAATACGTGGATGGTCACCTCTGTCTGATTGTCAGCAGCGGTAGAGAAGGTCTCGCTCTTCTTGCAAGGAATGGTTGTGTTGGCCTCAATCAGTTTGGTCATCACACCACCCAGCGTCTCGATACCCAGTGTCAACGGGGTCACGTCGAGCAGCACGATGTCGCCTACACCACCTTCCTTGTTCAGGATGGCACCCTGGATAGCAGCACCAACGGCTACCACCTCGTCAGGATTCACGCCCTTTGAAGGCTCCTTGCCGAAGTAGTTCTTTACCAGTGTCTGCACAGCAGGGATACGGCTTGAACCACCTACAAGAATCACCTCGTCGATATCGGCAGTGGTCAGTTTGGCATCAGCAATGGCCTTCTGACACGGAGCCAGACAAGCCTGAATCAGGTCATGAGCCAACTGCTCGAACTTGGCACGAGTAAGGGTTTTCACCAAGTGCTTGGGAACACCACCAACGGGCATGATATACGGCAGGTTAATCTCAGTGCTTGTGCTTGAAGACAGTTCGATCTTGGCCTTCTCGGCAGCCTCCTTCAGACGCTGCATAGCCATCGGGTCGTCCTTCAGGTTGGCACCCTCGTCGTTCTTGAACTCCTGAACCAGCCAGTCGATGATCACCTGGTCGAAGTCATCACCACCGAGGTGGGTATCACCATTGGTAGAGAGCACCTCGAACACACCACCGCCGAATTCCAGGATAGAGATATCAAATGTACCACCACCGAGGTCGAAGACGGCAATCTTCATATCCTTGTTGGCCTTATCCACACCGTATGCCAAAGCAGCGGCTGTGGGCTCGTTGACGATACGCTTCACATTCAGACCAGCAATCTGTCCAGCCTCCTTGGTGGCCTGACGCTGAGAGTCGGAGAAGTAGGCTGGCACGGTGATGACGGCATCCGTCACCTCCTGACCGATATAATCCTCAGCGGTCTTCTTCATCTTCTGAAGCACCATAGCCGAGATCTCCTGTGGTGTATATTTACGGCCATTGATGTCAACACGGGGATAACCACCTTCATTCACAACTGAATAAGGTACGCGAGCAATCTCCTTTTCGGTCTGCTGCCAATTCTCACCCATGAAACGCTTGATAGAATAAACGGTGTTCTTCGGGTTAGTGATGGCCTGACGCTTGGCAGGATCACCGATCTTACGCTCACCGTTCTCAACGAAACCAACGACAGAAGGAGTTGTACGCTTACCCTCGCTGTTGGCAATCACTACCGGCTCGTTACCTTCGAATACGGCAACGCAACTGTTTGTAGTTCCTAAATCAATTCCAATAATCTTTCCCATAATTGTATCATTTTAATTGTTTTTATTCTGTTAATTTGGACAAAAATCCGCAAAAAACATAGCAAAGCACGTGCCAAACCGTTTTTTTTCGCCTAAAAATGATTTTTGTTACGACATTTTGGCACAAGTATCAGAATTATTTTTTATCTTTGCACACGAAATTGTACAATTTTAATTTAGCCTAAGAATGAAAAGAGCGATTTTAACAACTGGATTAGCCATGTTGCTGATGACGGTTTCGGCTCAGGAGAACTCCTACATCGTAAAGACGCGTAACGCTAAGAAAAAGGTTGCTGTGGAGAATCTTCTGACTGACAGCACGACGGTTGAGGAAGAGGAAACAGCCAATGACTTTGTAAGTCAGAATTTCAAGTACTACAGCCTTTGCGACTGGAAAGAAGGTATGAAGTTCATGGTGATGCCTGAGAAGTATGACCTTGTGGTGAAGACCTTTACTGATGCAAACACTGGCAAGGAAGTAAGTAGTATGTCACTACGTCACAAAATCATGGTCTATAAAGGCAATAGCGAAAGTTCTGACGGTCACTGGCGCATCAATTTCCTGTGCCAGGACAACAACAAGGCGTATTACTATGAGATTCCCAGTGGATCTTTTGACGACTATTGCTATGGCAAGTTGGGTGTTCCGACACTGGCCTATCTGGGGGATGTCGATATTGCCCGTGAACAGTTGATGGGTAAGAAACTGTTTACCAAGACAAGATTCTACCGTGTAGATACCGAGATTGATGGTGACGGATTCCGTGAGACTATCCAGCCGACGAACAAAGAGGTGACTGTCACTGCCATTGGTGTCGGTACCCGCAGTTTCCCCGTGAAGATCATCGTGGAAGACGAACTTGGCAATGAATACTATCAGGTAGTTGCCATGTCGAAGACCAACAGTGGTATGCGTGACGACGAGTTTATCATGGACTCGCTGAAGCACACCTTCTATGGAGCCTTCGAGTTGCAGGATGCCGTAATGAAGGTTAATAAGGACTTCAAGACCTATATCGGTCAGACTATCCACAACAAGTACAAGACCGAGATGATTACCAAAGGTGATGGTAAGGATCGCTATGTGACTATTCCAAAGATGATGTCATTCCGTGTGGATAACACATTGGCACAGCCCAACAGCGAGTTTGTCACTTTGACATTGACCGAGTTGGATTCTCGTCGTGTATTCTATAAGGATGTCACCTTTACCAATCCTGCCGGCAAACCCAATGCCCGTGCCAAGGAGGATGAGTACTTCGGTTACCTTTTCGCCATGGGTGAGGGTCAGGCCCGTGAGACCTCTCAGGCTGCCCGTGCCGCCATCCAGCAAGGTCGTGTCATCGTTGGCATGAGCGAGGATGAGGTTATCCTGGCTATGGGTGAAGAACCTTCCCGTAAGGAATCAGCCAGTGACGGCCGTTATATGTGGCTCTACCTGCGTTCAACAGGTTATCTGACTGTGACCTTCGGACGTAACGGACGTGTGGAGAGTTATACCACGCCTGCCCAGAACAACAGCAAGAAGGCTCAGACTCGCCGCAAGACCACCACTAAGGCAAAAGCCGACGACGAGTGGAAGAGCAGGAACGGTACACCACTGTAATACCACAAATAAAATCATAATAAATCCCAGCCGATTGGCTGGGATTTATTGTTTATTGATCCTTGATGGCTTCCATGATCTTTGCCTCCAGTTCCTCACATAGTTCCGGATTATCCTTCAGCAGTTCTTTCACGGCATCACGGCCCTGTGCCAGTCTCGAGTCGCCATAACTGAACCACGAACCACTCTTTTTGATGATTCCGTATTCTACACCGAGATCAACAATCTCACCGACTTTCGAAATACCCTCGCCAAAGGTGATCTCAAACTCTGCCTTGCGGAAGGGAGGAGCCACCTTGTTCTTTACGATCTTGACACGTACCTGGTTGCCAATGACGTTGTCACCATCCTTGATGCTGGTGACACGACGGATATCCAAACGTACCGAAGCATAGAACTTCAGGGCGTTACCACCTGTGGTTGTTTCTGGGTTTCCAAACATCACTCCAATTTTCTCACGTAACTGGTTGATGAAGATACAGGTAGTGTTAGTCTTCGAGATGGTTGATGTCAGTTTGCGCAGGGCCTGACTCATCAGACGTGCCTGCAGACCTACAGCCGAGTCGCCCATATCACCCTCAATCTCCTTTTTCGGAGTCAGGGCAGCCACAGAGTCAATGACGATGATGTCGATAGCCGACGAACGGATCAACTGGTCAGCGATCTCCAGAGCCTGCTCACCATTATCGGGCTGTGAGATATACAAGTTGTCTATATCTACACCGAGGTTGGCAGCGTAAAAACGGTCAAAGGCGTGCTCTGCATCGATGAAGGCTGCCAGACCACCCGCCTTCTGACACTCTGCAATAGCATGGATGGCCAACGTGGTCTTACCTGATGACTCGGGACCGTAGATCTCAATGATACGTCCTTTCGGATAACCACCGACACCGAGTGCGGCATTCAGGCCGATAGAACCTGTAGGTATCACCTCTACATTCTCTATCTGTTCATCGCCCATGCGCATGATGGAGCCTTTACCAAAATCCTTCTCAATCTTCGACATTGCAGCCTGCAATGCCTTCAACTTACCCTCTTGTGGGCTCATTGTCTCTTCTTTTTCTTTTGCCATTTCGTTATTCTTTTTATCTTTCAGATTCTATAGTTCCAAATCACCGTCGAACACCTCATGCCAAGGTAGGCCCTGAATATTGAGTTGCTCCATGAACGGATCGGGGTCGAAATCCTCTACGTTCCATACACCTGGCATCTTCCAAATACCCTTCACAAACATCATCGCTCCAATCATGGCAGGCACGCCAGTGGTATAACTCACGCCCTGCATACCTGTCTCCTTATAGGCTTCCTGATGCTTGCAGTTATTATAGACATAATAGGTGTGCTCCTTACCGTCCTTGATACCGCGGATGCGACAACCGATACTAGTCTCGCCCTCATAGTTCTCACCCAGATCCTGAGGATTGGGCAGCACAGCCTTCAAGAACTGTAGGGGCACAATCTTCACCTTAGCCGTCTTCCCGCTCCCATCAGCCAACGGAGCCTCGTATTCAATCTCGTCAATACGGCTCATGCCGATATTCTGAATCACGTCGAGATGCTTCAGATACTGCTCACCGAAGGTCATCCAGAAACGGCCTTGCTTGATGGTAGGATAATTCTTCACCAATGACTCCAGTTCCTCATGATGTAACAGATATGATTCACGCGGTCCGATATTGGGATAAGTCAGAGGCTTGTGTATCTCCAACGGCTCCGTCTCTATCCATTGCCCGTCCTTATAGTAGAGTCCCTTCTGCGTAATCTCACGGATATTGATCTCAGGGTTGAAGTTCGTGGCGAAAGCGTGATGATGATCGCCAGCATTGCAATCGACAATGTCGAGATAATGGATCTCGTCGAAGTGATGCTTGGCAGCATAGGCTGTATAGACGCCACTGACACCTGGGTCGAAGCCGCAACCGAGGATAGCAGTCAGACCTGCCTGCTCGAAACGATCCTTATAGGCCCACTGCCAGGAATATTCGAAATGTGCCTCGTCCTTCGGCTCGTAATTAGCCGTATCAAGGTAGTTGCAGCCACAGGCAAGACAGGCATCCATGATTGTCAGGTCCTGATAAGGCAAAGCGAGGTTAATCACGAGTTCAGGCTTGTAGTCGTTGAAGAGCGCCTTCAACTGTTCCACATCGTCAGCATCTACCTGAGCGGTCTTGATGTCCATCTTGTAGCCAGCCCTGTGGATGTCATCCACGATTTTTTCACACTTCGCCTTTCTGCGGCTGGCAATCATAAAGTCCGTAAACACGTTTGCGTTCTGTGCGATCTTGAACGCAGCCACTGTTGCGACGCCCCCGGCGCCAATCATCAATACTTTTGCCATATTCTTAATTTACAATTTGACTATTTACAATTTAACTCTTCCGAACGGATTCCGAGGGCGGCCATAAGTGAATAACCAAGGATCTCCTGACGGAAGTTCCCGCCCACCATCGGCTGCATGGTAAACACGGTGATACGTTTCTCGTCATCATCCACATGGTGAAGGGTCTCGCGTACCTTATTATATATATTAAGGTTCTCCGTATTAGGAATGACCATCACCCGCTTCACCTCCTTCTGGTCACAAATCGTCTGGAGTGTATCAATAAACTGCTGTTCACCGCTAACGACATCTTCTGTTGGATAGGCATTGATGACAAACTCTCCGAGATGATCCTTAAAGGCCTTTCCTGTCAACTCCTCCTCGTAGTTGCCTGGCGCGAAATTCTCCATCCGGATCTTTTCTTTCGAGTGAATCAGTACCACTTGCGTCTCATGTTCCCCTTCGCGGATACCACCGTCAAGTGCCACACAGTCTATCCATTTGGCCATGTCAGCCTGAGGGATGCGCCTCCCAATCATACGTTCAAAGTTCACGATGAGATTAAATGCGACCTTGTCAACGTAATCTGCGTCAACCAGTATCACATTCTTGCTGTTCAAGCGGCTTTGAGCCGAGAATTCGCTCCCTCCGTGGTTCTGTATGTCGTTATTCATATCCGAAGCGTCAGACTTAACGTTACGTTTGCAAAGATACGGATATTCCTGCAAACAAACAAGAAAAAGGAACATTATTTTTCTTTTTTCTAAATATATTTGGTTTTTTGCCCGCTAATTTGTATTTTTGCATGCTAATTAAGAGTTATTATCATCGAGAAATAGTAAATTATGTCAACATTAACGCTACTCATCGTCATCGTGTTCTGCGTCGGCTATCTGTGCATAGCCCTCGAAGGTCTGACAAAAATCAATAAGGCAGCCATCGCGCTGCTCATGTGTGTGCTGTGCTGGACACTGCTGATGACAGGTCCTGAAGCTTACTATCCAACCATCGGTGGTGAGAATATACTGCACCATATCAGTGAGGTCATCGAGCATCATCTAGGCGACGCTGCAGGCACACTGTTCTTCCTGATGGGAGCCATGACGATTGTCGAGATTGTTGACACAAACGGTGGTTTCAACTTTGTACGTGATGCCATCAAAACCCGTTCCAAGCGTAAACTGATGTGGAGGATGACCTTTATGACCTTCTTCCTCTCGGCTATCCTCGACAACCTGACGACGAGCATCGTGATGATCATGGTGCTCCGTAAACTGGTCCAGAGTCGTGGAGATCGCCTGATATACGCAGCACTCGTTGTTATCTCTGCCAACTCAGGCGGTGCCTTCTCACCTATCGGCGACGTCACCACCATTATGCTTTGGATCAAGGGGGTCATCACTACTCAGGGTGTCATCACTGAGATCTTCATCCCCTCATTGGTGTCTATGCTTGTACCTGCCTTCATCCTGCAGTATCAACTCAAAGGGAAGTTTGATAAGTCACAGAACCTGCCCAAGGCTGAAATCACCCAGTTTACGAAGGCTCAGCGCAACATTATCTTCTGGTTGGGTGTGGGCGGCCTTTGTTTCGTACCAATCTTCAAGACATTGACCCACCTCCCACCGTTTATGGGTATCCTGCTGGTACTAGGTGTCCTCTGGACAGTGACGGAGATTTTCCACCACAACACAGCGGAAGACGACACGATGGCCAAGCGCGTCAGCGACCTTCTCTCCCGCATCGACCTCTCCACCATCATGTTCTTCCTAGGCATCCTTATGGCTGTCGCCGTGTTACAGGAAGTGGGTGTGCTGTCTATGCTGGGTGGCGTTCTTGACACTACCTTCGAGGGAAACCACTACCTTGTAACGGGTATCATTGGTGTACTCTCCTCAATTGTCGATAATGTCCCGCTTGTGGCAGGTTGTATGGGTATGTATCCCGTGGCTGCTGCTGGTGATATGGCTGTTGATGGTATCTTCTGGCAACTGCTTGCCTACTGTGCTGGCGTGGGCGGTTCCATGCTTATCATCGGCTCCGCTGCAGGCGTGGTCGTCATGGGTTTGGAGAAAATCACCTTCGGCTGGTATATGAAGAAAATCACGTGGATTGCCTTCGTAGGCTATCTTGCGGGTATCCTCATCTACTGGCTCGAACGCACGCTGTTCTTCTAAAAGAGACATAAGATGGGGGCTAAAGTCTATACCCATCATGACAAAAATTGCAGCGAATAATAACTAAAATGA
>JAGCPK010000107.1 GCA_017965725.1 Prevotella sp. | reverse complement strand
GACATCAGGTTGTTGCCCTGCGGCACGTTGAGCACCTTATCACCATTGACTGTAATATTCACATTTCCGCTGGGGCTCAGGTACTTCTTTGCCACCAACAGGATAATCACCAAGAGGAGTATGACAATGAGGAATACTCCAATGCTATATGCTATAAACTGTGCCATACTTCCAATCAGATATTAAGTCCACTAAAACACATCATCGCCATAGCCATGAGGCCCACGGTGATAAACACGATGCCGAGTCCCTGCAGAGGCTTGGGCACATCCGAATACTGCATCTTCTCGCGGATAGCACCCATCGCCACGATGGCGAGCATCCAACCGATACCGGAACCGAAGCCATAGACGACGGCATCCCAGACGGAGGTGATGGCCTGTGAGTTGGAGGGATCCATGAGGATGCGCTGCTGCATGAAGAGCGAGGCACCCATGATGGCGCAGTTCACAGCAATCAGCGGCAGGAAGATACCCAAGGCTGCATAGAGCGAGGGCGAGTATTTCTCTACCGTCATCTCAACGAGTTGCACCATACCGGCAATCACGGCGATGAAGAGGATAAACGACAGGTAACTGAGATCGACACCCTCGACGAGACAGTCGGGACCCAGCACCTTGGTCTGCAACAGATAGTTGACGGGAACAGTCACAGTGAGCACGAAGGTCACGGCACATCCCAGTCCTAATGAAGTCTTCACAGTCTTCGACACTGCCAGATAAGAGCACATGCCGAGGAAGAAAGCGAAGATCATATTGTCCACAAAGATGGACCTAAACAGTAATGATATTGCGTGTTCCATATCTTATTTCTCCTTATAAAAGTAAGCACGATGAACCCAAATCACACAACCCACAAGAATCAGTGCCATAGCCGGCATCGTCATCATACCGTTGTTCACATAGCCAAAGTCGTAGCAGGCATCCGGGATAATCTGGAAGCCTAAGAGTGAACCACGACCCAGGAGTTCACGAACAGCACCCACGATAACAAGAATCATCGCATAGCCGAGACCATTACCCACACCGTCGAGGAACGAGGGCCAGGGTTTGTTCTGCATGGCGAACGCCTCCAGGCGACCCATCAGGATACAGTTGGTGATGATCAGACCTACATACACGCTCAACTGAACGCTCACGTCATAGGCGAAAGCCTTCAGGATTTGAGAAACGATAGTCACGAGAGCAGCCACAACCACCAACTGCACCACGATACGGATGCGGTTAGGAATGGTGTTGCGGATGATTGAGATAATCACATTCGCAAAGGCGGTGATGACCGTCACAGCGAGACCCATCACGATGGCTGGCTTCAACTGAGAGGTGACAGCCAGTGCCGAGCAGATACCGAGTACCTGTCCGAGAATGGGATGGTCGAGGTTCAACGGATTGGTGAAAACCTCCTTATTTTGTTTACTGAATAATGCCATAACTTACTCCTCCTTTACCTTTTTCACTTTAATCATCTTCATCAGTTCTTCATCACTAATGTCAGAGTCCTTAAAGTACGACTTCAACAATTTCATCGCCAAATCCGTCTCATCTATATCAAGATCGTACTCACCAGTCCAGATACCGAAAGTACGCTTGATCATTTCGTCGACACCATTAGAGGTCAGGGTGGCACCTGTCACACAGTCAACCTGCGTCTCAGGATCCTCCACCTTCTTCACAATCGAGAGCACCACATGGTCTTTGCCATCTGAGCCTTCCCCGATGATGCGCTTGCCGATGAATTTCTCCTGCCACTCCTGCGAGTCCTTGATCTCGGCACCAAGACCGGCTGTCTCAGACTCGTGGTTGAAGTAGGCACCATATACCTTAAAGTTCATTGTCTCCGGATCGAAGTGAGCCGACATATAACCACTGATGCCGCCCCAGAGTCCCATGCCCTTCATTTCGAAGATCATGATAGGCTCTTCGTTAATCTCAGCCATCAGAATTTTCTGACCAGCGAAGTCCATCGTATCGTTAACGAGTTCAGCATACTTGGCTTCTGCGGCAGAACCATCAAGATCACGGATGTTCAGCGAGTAGAGCACCTGTTTCTTCACGTCAAGTTCAACATTAGCATCCTGCATGGGTTTCAGAGCCTTGTAGACGAATGCCAACAGGAAAGCCACAATGACCACGAGTATCGCGCTATATATAATAATGTACGAATTGCTATTTGTATTCAGTTTCATTTGGTACCTCCTCTCTTCAAGCGTTTCGAAATGTTACGAGCCACCACGAAGTGGTCGATCGTAGGCGCAAACATATTACCAAAGAAGATGGCAAGCATCATACCCTCAGGATAGCCGGCATTCATCACACGGATGATGATAGCCATCGCACCAATCAGGAAACCGTAGATATACTGACCTGTGGTGGTGCGACAAGAGGTCACAGGGTCGGTAGCCATAAACACGGCACCAAAGGCGAAGCCGCCCATCACGAAGTGGTGCCACCACTCCATAGAAGAACCAGTGCTCTGGAAAAGGAATGCCAACAAGGCACCACCCACAAAGACACTCAGCATGGTACGCCAAGAGGCGATGCCCGTCCACAACAGGATGACAGCACCGATGGCAATGGCGATGAGTGAGGTCTCACCGATAGAGCCGGGAATGAATCCCAATGCCATATCCATGATAGAAGCATCGGGTGTGATGCCCTGGGCCATCTGTCCAAGCGGTGTGGCAGCGGTGAAGCCGTCAGGTAACGTATTACCCAACCCGAAGATGCTGTCCTGTGCCACCCAGATCTGGTCGCCTGTCATCTTGGCGGGATAGGCGAAGAACAAGAACATACGGGCTGCAATGGCGGGGTTGAAAATGTTCATACCCGTGCCACCGAATATCTCCTTACAGAAAATCACTGAGAAGGCACAGGCGAGAGCCAGCATCCACAGCGGACAACCAATCGGGATGATCAGTGGGATGATGATACCCGAGACGAGGTAACCCTCCTGGATCTCCTCACCCTTCCACTGGGCCCAGGCAAACTCGATACCCAGACCGACGATGTAACTTACCAGGATCTTCGGCAGTACGGCAAGGAAGCCATAGAAGAAGATCTCGAAGAAGCCTGCTGTTGCCAGCGTGCCGGCAGCAAGATAGTTCTGGTATCCGATATTATACATACCAAACAGCATGGCAGGCATCAGGGCGATAACCACCATACTCATAATACGCTTTGAGTCGATGGCGTCGTGAATATTCACGCCACCAGCCTTCGCTGTGTCGTTAGGCACGTAAAGGAAGGTCTCAAAGCCGTCGAACACCGAGCGGAAGGCATGTAACTTGCCACCCTCTTCGAAGTTCGGCTTGATTTTATTGAGATAATTTCTTAATGCTGACATAGTTATGCGTTTTCTTTACGTAAAACATTCAGTCCTTCACGCACGATGCGCTGTAACTCCAACTTCGAAGAATCCACGAATTCTGCAAGCGCAAAGTCCTCGGGAGCGACCTCATAGATGCCAAGAGCCTCCTGACGGTCGATATCTCCGGCGATGATGGCCTTGATGAGGTATTCGCCATAGATATCCATCGGCAGTACCTTGTCGTACTCACCGCTCATGATCATGTGGCGCTCACCACCTTTCACACGGGCATCGAGTGCATAACTCTTCTTGCCACAGAGCCAAGAGAAATAACTGCGGTTCACGGAGAACTGTTTGAAACGTGGCAGGATCCAACCCAGCATCTCGTCGGCATCGTTACCTTCTGGAATGACAGTAATCTCAGAGGTGTGAGCCCCAAGGAAACCCTCCTTTGTGGTGGGCTTACCCGTCAGCACGTTACCGTTGATGATGCGCACGCTCTTGGAGGCATCATAACTATTACTCAAAAGTGTTGAGAGTTCCTCGCCAACCAGCATATCGACGTAGGCAGGACTCGTAATCTCACTGCCACAGAGGGCGACGGTACGCTTCAAATCCACCTTACCGGTATTGAAGAGGCGTCCGATGAAGAGTACGACGGTAGGATCGCCAATCGTCCACACCACCTCACCCTTGTTCACCGGGTCGATGTTGTTCACCTGAACACCTACGTTACCAGCCGGACATTTGCCGTCGAAGACATTCACCTCAACGTCCTTCATTCCCTCCAGTTTGGAACCTACGCCTACACCAAGGTAAGTCTTGCCAATCTTTGAGAGGGCTGTCAGTCCTGTCTGGAAGTCTGCCTCCTGCCCTGCCACCTCATACTCGAAGTCGGCAGCCAGAGGCTTGTCGCGCAGCGCAGACACAAAAATTGCCTTAGGCTGAACACTCGGATTGGTAGAAACAGCGTAAGGCAACTGGTCGATGTAGCCAAAGAGACCTGCCTCCAACAATGCATTAATCACCTGCTCTCCGGTAAGGCTTCCTGCCTCGCGCTTACCGAAGTCCTTGAACTCCTGCTGCGCGTCGGCATCCACCTTGATGCAGAGCACCTTTCTCCGTTCACCACGCACCACTTCGCGGACTGTTCCGCTCACTGGCGAGGCAAACTTCACATCGGGATACTGTTTGTTGACAAACAGCGCATCCCCGGCCTTGACCTTATCGCCCTCCTTGACGACGACCTTCGGAGTGACACCCTCGAAATCATCCGGCACCAGTGCATACTTGCCATTCGATTTCAGTTGGATTTTCTTCTCCTCAGCCTTGCCCTGAAGGTGAATGTCCAAGCCTTTGTGTAACTTAATTACATTTGCCATTTATATAAATGTTTGAGAATTGTTGCCATGAACGGATGCAAAATTACTAAAAAAAACGTATATTCTGCGATATTTAAAATAAAAATTGCATTAATCACAACTTTTTGTAGTAAATTTGCGGAAAAATTCGGAATAACAGCAAAGATATTGCTATCCTAAATTGACAGATTATCACTAAACGTGAGGAAAATTGGTCATATCTTCAACTGGATTGTATGGGGCTTGGTAGCACTATATGCTCTGCTGATGGTCTTTATCCATATCCCCGCCTGTCAGCAATATCTCGGACAGAAAGTGGCAGAGGTCATTGCCGGAAAACTGGACACAAAGGTCAGCGTAGGGCGATTGGATCTCGGTTTCCTCAACCGCATCATCCTCGACGACGTGCTCATCCTCGACCAGCAAGAGAAGGAGATGTTGCGTGTGGCACGCCTCTCTGCACGCATCGACATTCTACCCCTGACGGAAGAGAAGATATCTATTTCCTCGGCACAACTTTTCGGTGCCCACGCGCAGTTCTACCGACAGGACTCGCTGGCCAAGCCCAATTTCCAGTTCGTGCTCGACTCGCTGGCCTCTAAAGACACCACCAGCCACACCCCACTCGACCTGCACATCAATTCCCTGATCATCCACCGTTCCAGCATCCGGTACGACGAGCACCACATTGCACCCACACCTGGGCTCTTCAACCAGCACCACATGAACGTGCAGGATATCAGTGCCCACATTATCCTGAAGACGCTGACTGACGACTCGCTCGACGTGAACATAAAGCGACTGGCCCTGACGGAACAATCTGGTTTTAATCTCGACAAACTGAGTCTCCGACTCAAGGCCGGCAGACAAGGCGCCACTCTCCAGAATTTCCTTTTACAGATGCCCAGTACCCAGATATGCACTGACTCTCTCCATGCCACCTACCGTTTCAATGAGCACCAGTTCGATACCACGTCACTGGCCTTCAGCGGTGAATTCAGGGAAACCTACATAACTCCCTCTGACTTAAGATGTTTCTATCCACCGCTCAAGAATTTCCAAAAAGCCATCCATCTCGAGACACGCTTCACCGGAAGAGACAACAGACTGACCATCCCGCACCTGCATATCCAAACAGAATCCAACGAACTCTACCTGCAGGCCACCGGTGGAATTGCCAAGGAGGACGACGGTCTTTCTTGGACGGCGAAGGTCGATGATCTATCCCTCTCGGAGAACATTATCGACTTCCTGTCGAAGATGCTCCCGGCTGACGGTAAACAGGGGGTCATTCTACAACGCCTACAGCATCTACAACTCTCTGGCAACTTCAGCGGCGAGCCTCATGGTGCGCTTACCGCTAAGTCGTTCATCAACACCGACCTAGGCAAGCTCGACCTCAACTTCCAGATGTCTGCCGCCAAGCAGTTCAAGGGAGAGGTCAACACCGAGGGCCTCAATCTGCGACAACTGTTAGGCGATGAGCATCTGGGTACCGTGGCCAGCCGTCTGACCGTTGAAGGAAAATTGAATACAGGCCAGCAGCCTACCCTCAAGGCACAGGGTTTCATCTCACACATCGACTATCATGATTATCCCTACAGCAATATCGGTTTTGACGGGTCTTACTCCCCGCAGGGAGTCTCGGGTTTCATCAAGATCGGCGACCCACATCTGGAAGCAGAGTTGGAAGGCGAGTGGATAGACGACGGTTCGCGAAACAAGTTTCACAAGATCAACCTCAAAGGCTTCATCTCCCATCTATCACCTCAAGCGCTGAACCTGACCAATCAGTGGGGCGATGCTGTCATAACCGCCAACATCGATGCCGACCTGACCGCCCGTACATTGCAGGATGCACAGGGCACACTACGCATCAGTAATTTTACCATGGCCGACGACCAACATGGGGCCTATCATCTTGACAACCTGCTCGTGACCTCAGGCTATGATGACCAACAGCATTTCGTGACATTCGTCAGTGACTTTGCCAAGGCAGACCTGCGCGGAGAGTTCCAGTATCAGACCGTCGTACAGAGCCTGATCAACTACGTGGGCTCCGCACTTCCCACCCTGCCGGGTCTGCCAGCCGTCACGCCGTCCACACACAATGACTTCGCCCTGAAGTTGCAGGTATTCAAGAGCGACTGGCTTAAGAGGCTGATTGGTATCGACATGTCGTTCCGCCAACCCATCACCCTCTCCACCCGCGTCAACGACTACAATCGTACCGTCAATATGGAGGGTATGATCCCGGACCTCACCTATAACGGTACGCGTTATACCAACGGTCACATCCGCATCACCACGCCCATCGACACCATCAAGTGCAACCTCGCCGTCAACAGAATCTCCGAAAACGGGGCTGCCCTCGACATCCAGTTGAAGGCTGATGCCATCGACAACCACCTGAACACCTCCCTGTCATGGGACAACGGCCGACAAGACAACCAGATGAGCGGCAAACTGAATCTGATTGCCAGCCTGTACCGAAACCTCAGCGAGAAACCCGAGGCCCATATCCAAGTGCAGCCGTCGCATATTGTCCTGGGAGGCACCACATGGAACGTGGAACCTTCCGACATCATTTATTCTACCAAGAACCTGTCTGTCCATCACTTCACCATCCACAACGGTCAGCAGCACATCATCATCGATGGCAGGGCCACGCCCGACAGCAACGACTCGTTGGCAGTCGATCTTAACGAGGTTGAAGTGGCCTATATCCTCGACCTCGTTAACTTTGATGCCGTCGAGTTCAGTGGTGAGGCCTCTGGAACGGCTTTCGTCAAGGCTCCTTTCGGCAGTTTCACGGCCAATGCCGACCTGACGGTGAGCGACTTCAAGTTTGAACGGGGCCGGATGGGAACGCTTTATGCCAAGGCCGCCTGGAATAAAGAGCGTGAGCAGATTGACATCAATGCCGTTGCCGATGACGGTCCTGATGCCAAGACACTCATCAACGGTTATGTGTCGCCCACCAATAACACCATCGATCTCGGCATCACCGCTGAAGGCACTTATCTCGATTTCATGCATAATTTCACCAATAGTTTCCTTTCGTCGATCACTGGCCATGCCAACGGTGCCGTCCGGTTGGCAGGTACTCTCGATGAAATAAACCTCACGGGCCAACTCATCGTCGATGGCGAGGCCACAGTCACCCCGCTCAACACCACCTATACCTTACGACAAGACACGGTCATCCTCATCCCCGACGAGATAGAACTACACCAGATGGCCGTCTATGACTCATACAACCATCAGGGCATACTCAGTGGCGGCATCCACCACAAGCACCTCACCAACCTCTCGTACGACCTGTACGTCACGGCCGACAACCTTTTAGCCTATGATTTCAAGGACTTCGGCGAGTCTGTCTTCTACGGCACGGTCTTCGCCTCGGGCGATGTCACCATCCACGGCGTCAGTGGCGAAGTGACCATCGACTGCAACGTGACGCCGCAGAAGAACTCCGTTTTCGTCTATAACGCATCCTCCCCTGATGCCATCAGCAAACAGGAGTTCATCCAGTGGGGCTCAGGTAATCAAAAGGACAGCGCCATAACCTTTGCCGATGGGCAAACCACAAGACCAGACCCCAGGATTCCTGATAACATCCCTACTGACATCTACATCAACTTCCTCATCAACTGCACGCCCGATGCAACATTGCGCCTATTGATGGATGCCAACACCAACGACTACATCACCCTCAATGGTGACGGAACTATCCGTGCCACCTTCTATAACAAGGGGCCCTTCAATATGTTCGGCACCTATACCGTCGATCACGGCACCTATGGTGTCACCATCCAGAACATCATCAAGAAGAACTTCACCTTCAACCGCGGCGGTACTATCGTCTTCGGTGGCGATCCCTACAATGCGGCCCTCAACCTACAGGCCCTCTACACCGTCAACGGCGTGTCGCTCTCCGACCTGAACATTGGCAACTCGTTCGCCTCGAACACCATTCGTGTGAACTGTCTGATGAACATCGGCGGACAGCCCGTGGCCCCACAAGTCGATTTCGACTTGGAGATGCCCACGGTGAATGCCGACGAACAACAGATGATACGTTCCATCATCAACGGACAGCAGGAGATGAACCAGCAGGTGCTCTACCTGCTTGGCATCGGACGTTTCTATAACCAAGGCCAGAACAATGCTGGCACGGAACAGACCGACCAGACCACTCTCGCGATGCAGAGTTTCCTCTCGGGCACACTTTCCACGCAGATCAACAGCCTGCTCTCAACGGTAATCAAAAACGACAATTGGAATTTTG
>JAGCPK010000106.1 GCA_017965725.1 Prevotella sp. | reverse complement strand
TTGGGCGGGGGTCTCACGGTCGATGGTGTAGATCATCACCTGTTGGGGCTTGATGGCCTTCACAGCCTCCAGCCATGGAGCCACATATTCCTCGCCGGTGTTATCCACACCGACACCACCCATAAACATCGTCTGGATGATCACATGTCCGTTGAAGGCTTTCAGGCCTTCGATGATCTTGTTAACGTCGTAGGTGCCATTGGGACGATCTACCTTATTAATATATATAGAATCGACGGTGTCGAGTTTCTGGATGTTGTTATCGACCCGCATCAGGGCCTCGTGTACCTCTTGACGGTGGATCATGGTGGCGTTGCTCAGCACGGATACCTTCGCCTTCGGACAATACTGGTCGCGCAGGCGGATGGTATCGTCGATGATCTCCGCAAAATGGGGGTGACAGGTGGGCTCACCATTGCCGGCAAAGGTCAGCACGTCGGGCAGTTGACTCTCGGCCACCATCTGACGGAGTTTCTCTTCAAGTTTGGTGGCGACCTCCTCCCGTGTGGGCATCGGCAGGGTGGGGCGGTGGTCTTCGTTGAAGCCGCACTCGCAGTAGATACAGTTGAAGGAACATACCTTGCCGTCGGCAGGCAGCAGGTTGATGCCTAATGATATGCCCAGACGACGGCTGTGAACGGGGCCGAATATAGGCGAAGGATAGATAATTGTACTCATAACGGCTGCAAAGTTACAAAAAAAAATGAAAATATTTGGATTTCCGTTTGAATTGTTGTACCTTTGCACCTCGATTACGTACGTATTTGAATAATTGATGAAAAAACGCAAGAAGAGGTCTGGCAGCCGTCGTGGTATGCAGTTGGTGACGTTGTGCATCAGTACCACGATGGTGTTGGTATTGTTGGGCTTGGTGGTGTTCTCTGTACTGACATCGCGCAACCTGTCTGCCTGGGTAAAGGAGAACCTGACGGTAACGGTCATGCTCAGCGATGATGCCAGTGTCAACGATGCTAAACGCCTTTGCCGGAATCTCTACTATCGTCCCTTCTCCAAGAACATTGACTATGTGAGTAAGGAGCAGGCTCTGAAAGAACAGACGGCAGCAATGGGCTCTGACCCTTCGGAGTTTCTGGGAGCCAACCCCTTCGTGGCGACATTAGAACTGCAGTTGAAGGCCGATTATGCAAACCGTGATTCGTTGACTTGGATTGTGGAGGAACTACGTAAGAATCAGTTTGTGACCGACGTGGCCTACCAGGAAGATTTGATGGACAATGTGAATAAGAACCTTGGACGTATCAATCTTGTGCTGTTGCTGCTGGCGGTGCTGTTGACCTTTGTATCGTTTGCGCTGATCAACAATACGGTTCGGCTGAGCGTCTATTCCCGACGGTTTCTGATTCATGTGGAGAAGTTGGTGGGAGCCTCTTGGGGCTATATCCGCCGTCCCTTCCTCAACCAGTCTCTGGTGGTTGGCGTCATTGCAGCCATCCTTGCCAACATTGTGCTCGGGTTGTGTGTCTATGGTCTCTATTGTTATGAGCCTAACATCCTGAATATCATCACATGGATTGAACTGACCATTATGGCAGTGGCTGTGATGTTGTTCGGTATCGTCATCACGGCGATGTGCTCGTGGATATCCGTTAACCACTTCCTGAAGATGACGGCGGGAGATCTTTATAAGATTTAAAAGGTGAAAAGGTGAAAAAGTAAAAGGGTAAAAAGAAATATGGATAAGAAGAATTTTGCATTTGACAAGATGAACTTCATACTGTTGGCAGTGGGGATGGTGATTGTGGTCATCGGATTCCTGTTGATGACGGGAGCGGGTTCGAGTGATACGATGTATGAACCCGATATTTTCAGCGTGCGCCGTATCAAGGTGGCACCTGTTGTGTGTCTCATTGGCTTTGTGTCGATGATCTATGCCGTTGTCAGAAAACCGAAAGATTGACTATGGATTGGATACAGACTGTTATTATTGCCATCGTCGAGGGACTAACTGAGTTCCTGCCAGTATCATCGACGGGACACATGATCATTGCTCAAAATTTATTAGGTGTACCCCAGGGCGATCCCTTTGTGCACGCCTTTACCTTTATTATCCAGTTCGGCGCCATCCTGTCGGTGGTGTGCCTTTACTGGAACCGTTTCTTTCAATACGACCATACACCAGCACCCGAAGGCAGTTCGTGGTGGCAGCAACTTAAGCATAAGTTCTATTTCTACTGGTTGCTTATCGTGGGTGTAATCCCCGCCGTGGTGATAGGACTGCTTGCGAAGAAGTCGGGATTGCTCGACTGGTTGCTCGATAGTGTTGAGGTGGTGGCCATCATGCTGGTTGTCGGTGGAGTGTTCATGCTCTTCTGCGACAAGTTGTTCAATAAAGGAAGCGAAGACAACAAGGTCGATGAGCGTCGTGCCTTTAAGATTGGTCTCTATCAATGTATCTCCGTCATCCCTGGTGTGTCGCGCTCGATGGCAACCATCGTGGGTGGTATGACACAGGGACTGACCCGCAGGCGTGCCGCTAAGTTCTCGTTTTTCCTGGCTGTGCCTACAATGGCGGGAGCCACGTTGCTCGACCTGTTCGACTTGATGAAGGAAGATACGGCGTGGGCTACGGGTCATAACATAGCCATGCTGATTCTTGGCTGTGTTATCGCCTTTATCGTGGCGTTGCTGGCTATGAAATGGTTTGTCGATTATCTGACGAAATACGGCTTTAAGGCCTTTGGCATATATCGTATCGTGGTGGGTGGTATCATCATACTGCTGCTGCTCACAGGGCATTCACTCGCAATGGTTGACTGATGAACTTCAACGAAGGAGCCTTCATCTACATCAATAAGCCCTATCGCATGTCGAGTTTCGGAGCATTGGCACATATCCGATATCTCGTTTCAAAGCGAATCCACGTGAAGCGGGTGAAGATGGGACATGCTGGAACGCTTGACCCGCTGGCGACGGGCGTGCTGATACTCTGTACGGGCAAGGCCACGAAGCAGATAGAACAGTTGCAGTCGCACACGAAGGAATATACCGCTACCCTCCAACTTGGTGCTACGACGCCTAGTTACGACATGGAGCATGAGGTGGATAATACCTATCCGACGGCACATATCACGAAGGAACTGATCCTTCAGACACTGCCACAGTTTGTTGGGGATATCATGCAGGTACCACCTGTCTTTTCTGCCTGTATGGTGGATGGTCATCGCGCCTATAAGATGGCCCGTAAGGGTCAGGAGGTGGAACTCGCAGCCAAACCCGTTCGTATCGACGAGTTGGAACTGACGGACTTTGATTCCGAGAAGATGCAGATGAGTATCCGGGTGGTCTGTGGAAAAGGTACCTATATCCGCTCTTTGGCGCGTGATATTGGCGAGGCTCTTGAAAGTGGAGCCTATCTGACGGCACTCTGTCGGACGCGTGTCGGTGATGTTCGTATCGAGGACTGTCTGACCTTCGATGACTTCCCCGTCTGGCTCGACCAGCAAGACATAGAAATTAATTGTAAATCATAAATAGTCATTTTTATTATATAGATGAAATTATCGCAATTCAAATTCAAACTGCCAGAGAATCTTGTGGCGTTGGAGCCCAACTATCATCGTGATGAATGCCGCCTGATGGTGATTCACCGTAAGAGTGGACGCATCGAGATGACCAAAAAAGACGAAAACGGTGAGGATCTGAAAGATGAGGAGGGCAATCCTGTCTATCTTGATTTCAAGTGTATCCTCGACTATTTCGATGAGGACGATGCCTTTGTTTTCAACGACACACGGGTGTTTCCCGCCCGTCTGTATGGTACGAAGGAGAAGACGGACGCCAAGATTGAGGTGTTCCTGCTCCGCGAACTCAACGAGGAGTTGCGTCTCTGGGACGTGCTCGTTGAACCTGCCCGTAAAATTCGTATCGGCAACAAACTCTTCTTCCAGGAAAATGGTCCGATGGTGGCAGAAGTCATCGACAACACGACGAGTCGTGGTCGTACGCTGCGCTTCCTCTACGACTGTCCGCATGATGAGTTCAAACGTGAATTGTTTGCGTTGGGTGCTGCTCCGCTGCCTCGTTATATCATCGACAAGCGTCCTGCTGTCGAGGATGATATGGAAGTTTTCCAGACTATCTATGCTAAGAAAGAGGGTGCAGTCACTGCACCTTCCACTGGTATGCACTTTAGTCGTGAACTGATGAAACGTATGGAGATTAAGGGCATCAACTTCGCTTATATCACCTTGCACTGTGGTCTTGGTAACTTCGATGGCATCGAGGTGGAAGACCTTACAAAGCATAAGATGAGTTCTGAACAGATGTTTGTCGATAAGGAAGCTTGTGAGATTGTCAACAAGGCCAAGAGCGAAGGCCATCGTGTCTGCGTAGTGGGTGTCAGCACTGCTCGTGCTACGGAGTCTGCGGTAGGTACAGATGGTTTGCTGAAGGAGTTTGAAGGTTGGACCAACAAGTTCATCTTCCCCCCATACGATTTCGGTCTTGCCAATGCCATGGTGGGTAATTTCTATCATCCTGAATCAACGATGATGATGACGGAGTGCTCCTTCGGAGGTTACGATCTCGTCTATGATGCTTATAAGAAGGCCGTCAAGAACGGATATAAGTTCGGTTGCTTTGGCGACGCGATGCTGATTCTGGACGATTGATGAAGAAGACAGGAGATTTCTGAGAGATAGGTGAGGAAGAAAGTACATAAGGTCTATTTAGGATTAGGGAGTAATCTGGGACGGCGGCGGTCGTTGCTGAAACAGGCTATCCAACAGATAGGCGAGAGAGTGGGTGAGGTCATCCGACAATCCTCATTTATTGAGACAGAACCCTGGGGTTTTGAGTCGAAGCATAAATTTCTCAATGGCGTCATCCTCTGCGAGACAGACAAAAGTCCTCGTGAGGTGCTTGTGCTGACTCAACAAATCGAACGTGAATTAGGTCGCACAAACAAATCTACTGACTCCGGTCTCCTGTCTCCAGACTACTCCGACAGGAAAATCGACATTGACATTCTGCTCTACGACGACATAACCATTGATGAGCCCGACCTGAAGATTCCTCATCCGCTGATGGAACAACGCGATTTTGTGATGAAACCTCTCAACGAGATTAAACAATAAAGGCCCGCGAATAGCGAGCCTTTATACTTTTTCAGCAGTCGTTGCTTACTTACGAAGACCGAGGGCCTTAATGATGGCACGATAACGATTGATATCGTTCGTGTAGAGGTACTTCAGCAACTTACGGCGCCTACCTACCAGCATGGTCAGTGAGCGGGCTGTTGCGTGGTCCTTACGGTTCTTCTTCAGGTGCTCGGTCAGGTGAGAGATACGGTAACTGAAGAGGGCAATCTGAGCCTCTGCAGAACCAGTGTCAGTAGCGCTCTTGCCATACTGACCGAAGATCTCCTGCTTCTTTTCTTTGTCTAAATACATAGTTTTAATGTGATTAAGAATGTTTGCATAAACATCTTTCGGACGCGCTGCCTGCCTAATCACAGACGGGATTACGTCGTCAGATGCATCGGATTTTCCGAAATGCGGGTGCAAAGGTACGAATAATTAATATAAATACCAAATAATTCAGAAAAAAGTTGTAACTTTGCACCCGATAAAATTAAATTTATCTTATAAAAAGATATGAAGGATATTCGAAATATTGCAATTATTGCCCATGTTGACCACGGTAAGACAACGTTGGTCGATAAGATGATGCTCGCTGGCAATCTCTTCCGTGAGGGACAGAATCTCAGCAACCAGGTGCTCGACGCCAATGACTTGGAGCGCGAGCGCGGCATCACCATTCTTTCGAAGAATGTATCTATTAACTGGAAAGGCGTTAAGATCAATATCATCGACACACCGGGACACTCCGACTTCGGAGGCGAGGTGGAGCGTGTACTCAATATGGCTGACGGCTGTCTGTTGCTCGTCGATGCCTTCGAAGGTCCGATGCCACAGACACGCTTCGTGTTGCAAAAGGCCCTCCAGATTGGTTTGAAGCCCATCGTGGTGGTCAACAAGGTCGATAAGCCCAACTGTCGTCCGGAGGAGGTCTATGAGATGGTCTTTGATTTGATGTTCTCGCTGAACGCTACGGAGGACCAACTCGACTTCCCTGTGGTCTATGGCTCTGCCAAGAACGGTTGGATGGGAGAGGATTGGAAAAACCCGACAGACAATATCACCTATTTATTAGATAAGATCATCGAGGTGATTCCTGCACCCAAACAGATCGAGGGAACGCCCCAGATGCTGATCACAAGTCTCGACTATTCGAGTTATCTGGGTCGTATCGCTGTGGGTCGTGTGCATCGCGGACAGTTGAAAGACGGCATGCAGGTGACGATAGCCCACCGTGACGGTACGATGGAGAAGACGAAGATCAAAGAACTGCATACGTTTGAGGGTATGGGTCACGTGCGTACCGACAGCGTCGATTGTGGCGATATCTGTGCCGTCATCGGACTGGAGAAGTTTGAGATTGGCGACACGCTCTGCGACCTGGAGAATCCCGAGCCGCTGGCACCCATCGCCATCGATGAGCCCACCATGTCGATGCTCTTCACCATCAATGACTCGCCTTTCTTCGGCAAGGAGGGTAAGTTTGTCACTTCACGCCACATCAACGACCGTTTGGAGAAAGAGTTGGAAAAGAACCTGGCATTAAAAGTGGAGCCGTTCGAGGACTCTACCGATAAGTGGATTGTCTCGGGTCGTGGTGTGCTCCACCTCTCTGTGCTCGTCGAGACGATGCGTCGCGAGGGTTATGAGTTGCAGGTGGGGCAGCCTCAGGTCATCTACAAGGAGATTGACGGCAAGAAGTGTGAGCCTATCGAGGAACTCACCATCAACGTGCCTGAGGAGTTTGCCTCGAAGATGATTGACATGGTGACCCGTCGTAAGGGCGATATGACTTCTATGGAGAATCAGGGCGAGCGCGTGAATATCGAGTTTGATATCCCCTCGCGTGGTATCATCGGTCTGCGCACCAATGTGCTCACTGCCTCTCAAGGCGAGGCCATCATGGCCCACCGCTTCAAGGAATATCAGCCCTATAAGGGAGAGATCGAGCGCCGTGTCAATGGTTCGATGATCTCGATGGATACGGGCAACGCCTTTGCCTATGCCATCGATAAGTTGCAGGACAGAGGAAAATTCTTCATCGATCCGGGTGAGGATGTCTATGCCGGACAGGTGGTGGGCGAGCACGTCCACGACAACGACCTCGTGGTGAATGTCTGCAAGGCCAAGCAGTTGACCAACGTCCGTGCCTCGGGTACTGACGAGAAGGCGCGTATCATCCCCAAGACAGTGATGTCGCTGGAGGAATGTCTCGAATATATCAAGCAGGACGAACTGGTAGAGGTGACACCTAAGTCGATGCGTATGCGTAAGACCATCCTCGACCACGACCAGCGTAAGAAGGCCAATAAGGTATAACCAATAATCAATAACGATATGACACCTATACAAACCACTAAGATGTCCAATTTCCGTTGGGTCATTTGTGCGTTGCTCTTTCTGGCAACCACCATTAACTACATGGACCGTCAGGTCTTGTCATTGACCTGGAAGGACTTTATCGCTCCCGAGTTCCACTGGACGGACTCGAACTACGGTAAGATCACGGCCTATTTCTCCGTCTTCTATGCCATTGCCAACCTCTTCGCTGGTAAGTTCATCGACTGGATGGGTACCAAGAAGGGTTATCTCATCGCCATCTTCGTATGGTCGTTGGGTGCCTGTCTCCATGCAGGCTGCGGCTGGGCAGCGATGGAGTGGGAGGGCTACACTTCCGTGGCCCAACTCGGCCAACTGACGGGTGATGCCGCTGTGGCCATCGCCACCGTGTCGATGTATCTGTTCCTGTCGTGCCGTATGGTGCTCGCCCTTGGTGAGGCTGGCAACTTCCCTGCTGCCATCAAGGTGACCGCCGAATATTTCCCCAAGAAAGACCGTGCCTTCGCCACCTCTATCTTCAACAGCGGTGCCTCTGTGGGCGCCCTTGCGGCCCCTGCCACCATCCCCCTGTTGGCACGTGCCTGGGGCTGGGAGATGGCCTTTATCATCATCGGTGTGCTGGGATTCATCTGGATGGGCTTGTGGATGTGGTTCTATGAGAAGCCCCACAAGAGCAGTCATGTCAATCAGGCCGAACTGAACTATATCGAACAGGACAGCGACATTGCCGAGGTGCAGGATCGTACGGCCGTGAAGGAGGAGAAGACCATCTCTTTCTGGAAGTGTTTTACCTTCCGTCAGACCTGGTCGTTCATCGTGGGTAAGTTCATGACGGACGGCGTGTGGTGGTTCTTCCTGTTCTGGGCGCCCGCCTATTTCAGCGACCAGTACGGCTATACCTCCGACTCCACGATGGGTATCATGCTCATCTTCACGCTCTATCTCATCGTGACCGTGCTCTCCATCGGTGGCGGCTATCTGCCTACCTACTTCGTCGAGAAGCGTGGCATGAACCCCTATCTGGGTCGTATGCGTGCGATGTTCATCTTCGCCTGCTTCCCCCTCTTAGGACTCCTTGCGCAGCCTCTAGGTGCCTATAGCGCCTGGTGGCCCGCCATCCTCATTGGTCTGTTGGGCGCAGGCCATCAGGCTTGGAGTGCCAACCTCTATTCTACGATTGGCGATATGTTCCCCAAATCTACTATCGGTACGATTACGGGCATCGGTACAATGGCAGGTGGTCTTGCCTCCTATGCCATCAACCTCTCTTCAGGTGAGTTCTTCGACTGGGCAGCCGGTCAGGGCAGCGCCTATACGTTCTTCGGCTTCGAAGGCAAGCCAGCCGCCTACATGGTGGTGTTCTCCATCTGTGCCGTGGCCTATATCATCGGCTGGTGCATCATGAAGACCCTCGTGCCGAAGTACAAACCCATTGTTATCGAGGATTAATTTAACATACACAGGCCTGCAATACCAGTGAAAAAGGTATTTTTGATGATCCTGTTGTGGTGGATGGCTATGCCATACGCTTTAGGTGAAGGGACGAAACCGGAACAGTGTGTCGTTGACAGTCTCCGCGAGGCTATCCGCATCAAGGATTCGCTCTATAGCAAGGCCTCGGCCGAAATGCAGGCAAAGTATAATGCTGAGTTTGGCAACGACCAACTGCAGGAGGAGAACTCCTTCGTGAGCCGTTCGCGTACCTATATTATAATTTTGAGTATCATGCTGCTGGCGGTGGCCGTCGTGCTGGTGGTGCGCCAGCGCCGATTGATAGCCCTGCAGAAGGCTCGCCTCAGCGAGGATACCAAGACCCTTGAGGAATTACAGCAGCAGTATGGGCGTCAGCAACACGATGATACCGGTCAAGCCGAGGCTCATGAACTGTCAGAAGAGGACAAGTTGTTCCTCAGCAAAACGATAACGATCATTACCAACCAAATAGAATCCAACCATGTCAATGTGGACGAGTTAGCTTCAGCGTTGGCCATGAGTACCTCGCAGTTCCGCCGCCGACTCTCAGCGGTTACCGGTGAGACCCCACAGGGCTACATCACCAACATCCGCATGCAGAAAGCGCGCCACCTGTTGGACACCACGCCCGATATGCCGATACTCGACGTGGCCAGAGGTTGCGGTTATGACGACCAGTCATCGTTCACCCGAGCCTTCAAGCGTTTCTTCGGAGTCACCCCAAGCGATTATCTGGCCCGACTTCTACTCGTGCTTCTGTTCTTTACTGCCACCATGGCTGTTGAAGCTGTGCCGGCCAACCCTGATGGCAAGCCGACCGTCAACCGGCAGGAGGCCGTGCGTCTCTATGAGGCCAGTGGTCGCTACTATGAAGAGCAACTTTACGACAGTGCTGTCATCGCGGGTGAACAGGCACTGCCCATGCTTCGTCAGTTGGGTATGACCGACGAGGTGGCCGACGAACTCAGCATACTCGCCGTGTGTACCTCACGACAGTCTGACTACCATAAGGCGCTGCGCTATGCCAAGGAATGCAACGCCATGGACCGTGCCAGCGGTGACAAGGAGATGATCTCTTCGTCGCTCAACACCATCGGTGCCATCTATGTCGATGCCAAGCAGCCGCAGGAGGGACTGAAGTACATACTTGAGGCGCTTCAGTTGGCAGAAGAGATTAATCACCGTGCCCGCATAGCCATGTACTGTGGGGCGGTAGCCGAGACGGAATTCACCATGAATCACTTCGATGCTGCCCAGCGCTATATCGAGCGAGCCATACGGCTGGAGCGCGAGGATGGGCGACAGATGAAACTGCGTGTGCGCCTGGCCCAGAAGGCTGCCATCCTGTTGGGCATGAAGCAGCATCAGGAGGCATTGGCCATCTTCGACACCATCATCCCTTACTTTCGCCGCGAGGGCAACCGCCAGTCGCTGGCCATATCGCTCAACAAGGTGGGGCACACGCTGCTCTCCATGAGCCGCGAGGACGGATGTGCCGATGCCGAGAAGTACCGATTGGAGCGACAGGCCGTTCCTTATCTGCGCGAAGCCGTCGGTCTGTGTCACGAGATGGGCAATCCCTACAACGAGATGCATGCTCGCGACGGACTGTATCAGGCTCTATGGACCATCAATCCCGATAGTGCCCAACTGGAACTTGAACGCTTCGACCTGCTGCGCGACTCGCTCTACAACAATGGTGCTGCCGACCTGTTGGCCCGCTACAATGCCGAGTTTGGCAATACCCGTCTGACCGAGGAGAACACCAAAGCCCACCGTTCGCTCGCCATCATCGTCATCGTTTGCATTGCGGTGCTGGCTGTGGCTGCCGGACTGGTGGTGATGCTGCGGCGTCGCGCAGCACTTCAGCGCCGCCGACTGAACGAGGTTGCCATGACGCTCGACGAGTTGCGCCAGCGATATGAGAACGTGCATGCCGACAAACAGCAAGAACTCTCCGCACGTGACAAGGACTTCCTGACTCGTACCATGAACATCATAGCCGAGCAGATAGATACCAACAGCGTCAACGTTGATGCACTGGCATCGCAGATGGCCTTGAGCACCACCCAGTTCCGCTACCGCCTGAAGGAGATTACGGGTGAGACACCACAGGCCTACATCACCAACATCCGTATGCAGAAAGCGCGCCAACTGCTGGATAATATCTCTTCGCAGACCACAATCTTAGACATTGCACTGAGATGTGGCTACGAAGATCAAGGCGCATTCGGTCGAGCCTTCAAACGATTTTTTGGCGTCACTCCAACCGAATATCTGGCCCGAAATGACGATAAATGATACAAAATGCGATGAAATGGCGCATTTTGGAAGATTCTGCACAAATTTCCGCGTTTTCTGCTGAAGGTTTTATTGTATTTTTGTCGTAACTTTGCAAAAAATTTGCGAAACGCGATGGATAAGATGACACCCGACGACAAATCCAGCCTCAGACATCAGGTAGCCCGGAGTTATACTGAAGAGCAGGCACGACTCCTGTTCGCCATGCGCGATATGGTGAAATGGGAGGTGCAGCGACAATTAAGCGAGTTATTAAAATCACATAATTATTAATTATTAAACAAGATCGTTATGAAAAAGTTATTGATGTTTGTGGCTTTCGCAGCCATGTGTATCACTGCTAATGCGCAGGAGGTTAAGATGACAAGTTATGCCGACGAGGATTTATCCTTTCAGTATCCCGCCGACTGGGAATCTACGGAAAATACCCGCGAGGATATCGCATTCGAAGGCAAGGACGGTGTGAGCATGGTCGAGGTTTCGGCCAGATACGGTGAATTCGATGCTGATGGCGTGAAGGAATGGGCTGCTGAGAAAAAGGAGAGGAAGGCCATCTGGGAAATGAAGGGCGGTGATGTCGTGACGAACGGAAACACCAACACCATCCGCTTTACTGGGGTGAAGGAGACTTATGACAGTGTCAAGGGCTTAGTGAAGCAGAATATCGTATGCATCTCGTTCGCCGTGATTAGCAACGGTAATACCCTGGCTGGCGATATCACGTATCTGCAGAAGGACGAGGCTAAGATGAAGCCCGTGGTGGAGAAGATTCTCGCATCGATGAAAGCTCAGTCAGAAGAATAATTCAAAACCATTATCATGTTGAAGAAAAGGATCATGGCACTGATGCTTGCGGTGGTGGCGATGCTGCCACTGCAGGCACAGTCGCTGAATGACCTCGACATCCAGGTGGTGCTCTCGCAGAACGGCGACGCACGGATCACCGAGACGCGTCAGATGACCATCACCGACAGGGGCACCGAGTGCTACATCGGTCTTGGCAACATGGGTGCGAGTGAGGTGAAGGACCTGACGGTGAGCGACGAGACGGGCACGGCATTCACGATCTCCAACTACTGGGGCCCGGGACTGACGCGCGAGAACAAGACCCACCGCTGCGGCATCGTGAAGAAGGACAACGGCGTGACGGAACTCTGTTGGGGCCTTGGTGCCAGCGGTGAGCGCACTTACATCACCAGTTACACCATCACGAGTCTGGTGCGTGCCTATCCCGATGCCGACGCCATCCGCCATGTGTTCCTCGACTGGACCGTCGATCCCAAGCCCAAGCATGCCAAGGTGACCATTATGTCGGCCGACCCGTCGATTGCTTTTACTCCAGACACCTGTGGCATCTGGGGCTTCCGTTTCAATGGTGAACTGTGGTTCGAGAACGGTAAGATCATGGCGGAAACAACGGAGGCTATGAACTCACAAGCAGCACTCTATATCATGGCCAAATTTCCAAAGGGCATGATGCAACCCACTATCACGGAGGACGATACCTTTGAGCACAAGAAGCAGTTGGCCTTCGAGGGCAGCGACTATGGCGACAGCCTGGAATCCTCGAAGCGTGAGGCAACGCCTCTGGAAATGGTCGGGGGCTTGATCATGGGATTGTTAGGCGTCGGCATGTTCAGTTATTTCCTGTTTGGTTGTCACAAGCGCGACTGGAAGAAGTTCAAGAACTGGATTCGTCGCAAGCGCCATGAGCAACTGATGAATTCTCTCGACTATTATCGGGAGATACCCCTGAGGGGCGATCTGCAGCGGGCGAACGCTATGCTGAATACCTTTGAGCATGCCAACAATCCGCAATACCAGAAACTGCTGTCGGCCACCGTGCTGCAACTGGTTCACTTGGGAGCATTCAGTGTGGAGCCAGTGATGACTGAGACAGGAGAACTGGACAAGCGCTTCATCATCAACAAACGGCCTAATGTCATCCTCAATTATCCTCTGTCCTATAGGATGTATGAACTCTTCGAAAAGGCAGCAGGTGAGAATCATGTACTTGATCCCAATGAACTGGACACGTTCATGAAGGATGAATCCCATTTGCGTGATGTGCGTACGATGGTTAATTCGCTACGCAGTAGTAGTGATGCGAAGTACTACGATAAGCATCAGGATGAAGTGCGCCAGGTGTATGGCTTCAGGAAGTTCCTCAAAGACTTCACGCTGATGAACGAGCGCAACATGACTGAGGTGAAGTTGTGGAAAGACTACATGGTTTGGGCCACGCTCTTCGGCAATGCCGAGCAGGTGATAAAGGATATGAAAGCCATCAATCCAGAGTTCTTCCACATGGATGTATTGGCTGAGCAAATGGTGGATGACAGTATCGTGAAAGCCATCAGCACCTCGGTATTCACAGGAACGAACCATGTGCTCCGCGTCATAGAAAGAGAAGAAGCAGAGATTAGTCGTCTCACTCGTTTCAGCAGTTCCAGTTCTTCGGATCGCTCTTCCGGTCGTGGTGGTCGCTCGTCGCGTGGCGGTGGTGGTGGCGGCTTCTCCGGCGGCGGAGGCGGTGGAGGCATCCGATAAAGGTTATTTAAAAATATATGTATTATGAAGAGACTAACATTAGCAATCATGTTTGCGCTGGGCACGCTGGGCGTGTGGGCGCAGGAGACGATCAGTGTGAAATTCCAGGGTGCCGCGCCCGACATCTTCGACTTCGCATGGGCTTACTACTGCCAGGACAACGGCGATGAGGAGGAGGACTACAGCGAGTCGGTGGCTGGCATCAGGGATGCGCTGGTGAGCTACAAGAACGGCGAGAACCAGTTCGACAACGTGACGCTGACCGTCGATAAGAAGAATGGTTTCCTTTGCTACGAGTTTCTGCATCAAGGTGATTTGACGCGCATAGAGATGTGCTACTGGAACGAGGCCGACAAGCAGCACAAGCTGGTGGCCTGCTCCAGATGGCATTACTTCAACGGCAAGCCCGATCTGGGGCAGTTCGACGGCATGACATTCCTGCGCTATACGAACGCCACGAAGCGGATGACGTATTGCGAGGCGCCGGGCTTCGAGGTCGTTTACGAGTCGGGCACCTCTTACTCGCTACCGCGCACGGGCAAGGACATCATGATGAACAAGTGGGACGGGGGCATGAAGGTGCAGACCGCGCTGAAGTGGAACGGCCACGGGTTCGGGAAATAACAATTATTCATGATAGTATTAACCATTTAAACAAAAAAGATATGAAGAAGTTAATGATGTTTGTGGCTTTCGCAGCCATGTGTGTCACTGCAAGTGCACAGGATCTGAAAACTTATGATGGTCCTAATTCCGTCAACCAGTATCCCGCTGACTTCGAACCGCAGGAACCTTTCGACGGCGACGAGATTACCATTTGGCAGAAAGACGACAATCACATGCTCGAGATTTATATTCAAGAGGATTATGCCACGGAAGAAGGCCTGGCCGACCAGGGTGAAGGCATGAAGAACTGGAAGATCTCCGACTTCAACGACAACCCTACGGGCTGGAAGGCCGACGACGTTGTGGTGAAGGGCAAGATCATGTACTTCCGCGCCACGAAGGATGGCATCTGCTCCTACGAGTTCCTGGTAAACTTCAAGGACCGCGACTGCTTCAGGGGTGAGATGAAATTCCCCGTGAGTGAGGAAGCCAAGTACAAGCCCATGCTCGAAACGATTCTGAGTACGCTGAAAAAGAAGTAAAATTCCGTTATCATGATGAAGAAAAGAGTCATGACGCTGATGCTTGCGGTGGCAGCACTGCTGCCGCTGCAAGCACAGACGATTCATGTGGATCATAAGTTCTGGGACGGCAAAAGCCTTTACACCGTGAAGGAAATCAGAATGGGGAATATCTTCTATATGACCACCAGTCAGGGCGATGAACTGACTCTGGAGAAGGTCAAGGAGGGTGAGTATAAGATCATTCCCAGCCGTCAGGCTGATGACTGTCCCTTCGGTGCAGAGTTCGGCTGGAAGGTGCAGTTTATCCGTCAGGATGACGAAAGTTTCCTGGCCATCCGCAAACCCAACGGTGACATTATGTGGACGATGTCGCAGACAACCAACAACGAGAAAGAGTGTAAGGAGTTGCAACAGATGATGGGGCAGGAGGAACCCTGGAACGCTGTCAACAGTGTTCTGCTCAATCGTGCCTATCTGCAGAATTATGTCGCAACGAAGAAGGAACTGCGGATACTGCGCAATAAGATTCTGGCCTATCACGGCTACCGTTTCCAATCGAAGGATTTACAGGATTACTTCAGCAAGATACGTTGGTACAAGCCTGGCAATGACAATGATGCCATTAAGTTGAACATCATCGAGCAGACGAACATCCAACTCATCAAGAGTGAGGAAGCCGACAGGCCGAATGACCCCTAAACCGTCCCTGATTCGGAAGAGTCAACCTACTTGTCGTCGTTGACTACGATAATGATGTCCACGAGGGCGATGATGTCGTCGGCGGTTACTTGATTGTCGCCGTTGATGTCGTACTTCAGATCCGTTGTACCGGCGATGATAGCATTCGTTAGTGTCACCACATCGGCGATGTTAGTCATGTCGTCGCCGTTCACGTCGCCGCTGTGTATCTGACACTCAATGAATGTGGCGCTGACCTCTACGTGGTGGGCAGGCATCGTGAAGGTGAACCGGTTGGGCTTACCCTCCACAGGTGTCACTTCGATGTCCCTGACAAGCGAGGGGTCAATCCCGGTGCGGGTACGTGCCCGCATCTCGTCCGCATCCATATAGGCCATTGCCGTGACACCATCGGTGCCCCAGCCCGGTTTGGGACTGACGATGATGGTGACCGTGGCTCCCTCGGCTGCCTCAGTCACACTGTTGCCGCCTACTGCGAATCTGATGGTGCCTTGCTCCGACTCTGTTGACGTGAGTTTGTATGCGCTCGCCGTCATGACAGTCATGACGAGGGCGAGCAGTGCAAATATCTTTTTCTTCATATCTTGGTCCTTCCTTTATTTGATCACGATCTTTTTACCATTCTTAATATAAATGCCTTTCTGAGTGGGACGGCTCTTGAGTTTACGCCCGTCGAGTGTGTACCACATTTCAGTTGACAGATGATAGTTGACAGTTGACAGTAAGGAATGTACTGCAGTTGTATCGCCATTAGGCCAGACGATGGTCAGTCGGCGTACTGCTATTGGCTCATCGTCATCATCATCGTCTTCGTCATTATCGTCATCGACATAGTTTTCGTTCGGTATCTCAATCCAGCAGCGGTGAGGTGCCACCTTGCTGCCATTCTTCATCCACACGAAGTTCTTTCCGTCGAAACCATAGTAGTCATAGGCGTCATACGTGAGGGTAGTACCATTATTTGTACCCCAGAACTCATCAGCCACACCGTCGGGGATGTCATTCTCGAAGGTCTCATCACACTCTTCCAAATCCATGAAGTTCGGATCAAATAAGGTCTCACTGCTCTCATTGCTGATGATGACAGGTGTGTAACGAGGAATCACCTTGCTCTTGACCTCAGCAACGGTCACTTTCCCTTCTTCAACAGCCGTCACCGTATAGATTTTCACATCCTTGTTATCAACAGAAAAACTGTAGGGAGAGAAGAATGTGCTAAGGCCTTCTGGGAAGGATACCTTTGCAGACTTACAGACCGTCTCTCCGCCTTCGAGTGTTATACTGACGATAATGTTTTCGTCGTTGTAAACGAAGACGTCAGCCGGGTCAATATTCTTAAAAAACGTCGAATAGCCGTTGGTGATGGCGCGGGGTAATTCGCCAAATGCCAAGATTTTTATCGGCTTGAAGCCATCCGGCAAGGCGGTGATACCCTCACCGGCAAAGTTGATCACCTTATCATCTCCGAGAATAATACCGCAGTTCTCTTCGCCCCAACTCAGCATGGGCAGGGCGGTGAGCGTCAGTTTTCCATCGTCAATACATGTTTCTGTGGCACTGATATGGACGCCACTGCCAATGGTCAGTTCACCCGTCACTGTCGTTTCTTCGTCAAGCCATTCTTCTTCATTGACTATGCCATCTGTGCAATGGCTGATAGTAAGGTTCTCAATGTTCAACTTACCGCCTATGTTACGGATGGCAATCTCGCAGGCGTTGTCGGCATCGGGACCGCCGATGGTTCCACCCTTGACGGTTAAGTTCACTCCGATACGAACATACAATGGTTCATTTGTTCCTGTAAGACTGAAACCGTTCAGGTCGAATGTCAGATTTCTCTCGCCCTCATCAGCCCAAATGTCGATCAGATCTTCTCCGAGGTCGGCATTGTCGAGCAGCGTGATGGTCGAGCCGTCGGCGGCTTCATTAAAGGCGGCTCGCAGAGAGATATACTGCTTCACCTCATTGCCCTTGGTGACGCTGACGTTCTGGATACCACCACCGTATGTCATCGTCATCGTGGCCTCGCCATCGTATATGACCGTGCTGATATCGTTGTCTTCACCAACAAACACCTTGGCGGGGTCGATAACCTCGCTGCCACTTTTCATGTGGTCAGCATAGCCGTTGGTGATGACACAGGGTAATTCGTCATATATTATGATCTTTATCGGCTTGAAGCCATCTGGCAATGCGGTGATACCCTCACCGGCAAAGTTGATCACCTTGCCTCCTCTGAGATTAATGCCGCAGTTCTCTTCGCCCCAACTCAGAATGGGCAGGGCGGTGAACGTCAGTTTTCCTAAAAAATTATCAATACATGTTTCCGTGGCACTGATATGGACGCCACTGCCAATGGTCAGTTCTCCCGCCACTGACGTCTCATCGTCAAGCCATTCTTCTTCATTGTAGATGCCATCTGTGCAATGGCTGATAGTAAGGTTTTCAATATTCAACTTACCGCCTATGTTACGGATGGCAACATCGCAGTGGTTATCGGCATCGGGACCACCGACAGTTCCTCCCTTGACGGTTAAGTTCACTCTGCTACGAACATACAATAGTTCTTCTTTTCCTGTGAGGCTGCAGCCGTTCAGGTCGAATGTCAGATTTCTCTCGCCCTCATCAGCCTTGATGTCGATCAGATCTTCTCCGAGGTCGGCATCGGCGAGCAGCGTGATGGTCGAGCCGTCGGCGGCTGCCCTAAATGCATCTTGCAATGACTCATAAGGCGTGTCGCCTATTTTGGCAATGGGATCCTGCGCCCACGTCTTGGTGGGGAAGGTAAGAATGGCAAGCATTGCCATGAGGAACATCGCGGCGGTACGCTTCGGTGTGGACAGCGCCCGTGCTGCCCGCAGCAATTCTGTTCGTTGAAGTCTCTTCTTCATCATTTTTATCGACTTAATAGTTTCGTTTCTGGGTGCAAAGATACAAAAAAACTAAAACATGTGTATGTATTTTTCCTTTTTTTTCCCCATCGGGGTAAAATCCGAACGGAATCTCAGGCATATCATCCCCCACCGGGGTGAAGCCTGAACCGAATCTCGCTTTATTGAAATTGACTTTGGGGAAACTTTTTGCGAAGAATTTTCGGAAAAGTTTCCCAAAATAGAAAACTTCTTTGTATCTTTGCAGTCAAAAACCGACAGTTTTATGCAGACATACACCTATGAAGAGGCTTATCAGGCCTCATTGAACTATTTCGGCGGCGACGAACTGGCCGCCCGCGTGTGGGTGAACAAATACGCCATGAAGGATAGTTTCGGGAATATCTA
>JAGCPK010000105.1 GCA_017965725.1 Prevotella sp. | reverse complement strand
TTCAGGGGGTTCTCGTGCCCGTTGGCACGGGCCACCTCATGCCCCTCAGCATCTAATATCCGCTGTTCCACCATATATTGTCGTGTCTCCAACCCGTGGTTGGTCACGTCGGTCTTCACATGCACGATGGCCTGGCTGAAAGGGGGCTCCAGGTCGGCATAGACAAAGGTACCAAAGGGCGCCACACTCACCTCAGCCGACTTCTCGAGCCACACGTCGCGATAGATGCCTGCACCCTCATAGAACCATCCCTCTTCAAGCGAGGCGTCCGCCCGTACACAGATCAGGTTGTCACCACCATAGTCAATATAAGGTGTGATGTCATACACCTGCGTCACATAGCCGCTCGGCTCCGTACCCATATAGAAGCCGTTGAACCATACTCGCGCGTTACGGAAGATGCCATCGAAGCGCAGCATCAGGTGCTTGCCAAAGTCTTCTTTCCCGATGTGGAGTGTCTTGCGATACCATCCCACGCTGGTCTTCGGATACTTCCACCCTACGGTCTTGTAGCCATGCGAATGACTGGCCTCTGGTGCGTAGGGCAACGTGGTCACCCAGTCGTGGGGAATCTGTATCTCCTGCCATGCGCTATCATCGAATTTCTGGGAATACGGCCCCTCATTGTGGATGGAGTTAGCCTTTGTCAGGTAGTTGAAGTACTCCGTGCCACAGCCAAAATCCTTCTGAGGATCGCCAGCATGTCCGAAGGAGAACTTCCAACCCTTGTCGAGGCGGATGGTCTCACGTACACGCTGCGCATTCCCCACAAAAAACATACAACAGGCAAAGGCCACGAATATAATCTTTCTCATATTATCCATTTTTTAGTTATATCTGATTGCAGTTGCAAAGGTACAAAAACAATTTGAGATTATCACTCCTTTAATCAGATTTTTGTAGCCTACCTATCCGAAATGACCAAAATGCCTCGTGTGCGTTTGGCACTATCGTAATAATAGAATATAATCCCTTAAATATGAAACTTTATTTTTCTGTTTCAAAATATAATCCTCTAAAAATTGGGGATTATAAAATAAGTTCTAAAAATAATCCCTAAAAATTAAAACTTTATATTTTATATTAAAAAAATAATCCGTAAAAATTAAAGGATTATATTTCAAATCTAAAAAATAATCCCAAAAATTTTAGGGAATATATTTTCAAATCAAAAAATAATCCGCAAAATTTTAGGGATTATAAAACTGGGTGTATAATGACTTACCTTGCACCTATAGTGATGTAAATCATAATGGCTGGCCGCATGATTATATTACACCATTTTTCATGTCCTATTCATAAAAATGTGTGAAAAACAGATGATTTTAACGTAAAAAAAGCATAATTTCAAAATAAAAGCGTATCTTTGCAAAGTTTATACAACTTTTATGCTGTGGAACAAGAGAATTTAAGGCTACTAAGTAAGATAAAATACCCAGAAGACCTTCGCAAACTGAAGGTGGACAAACTGCCCCAGGTTTGCGACGAACTGCGACAGGACATCGTACAGGAACTGTCGGTAAATCCAGGCCATCTGGCATCAAGTCTGGGTGTGGCGGAGATTACCGTCGCCTTGCATTATGTCTATAATACCCCCGAAGACCGTATTGTGTGGGATGTGGGCCATCAGGCTTACGGACACAAGATATTGACAGGACGGCGTGAGCAGTTCTGCACCAATCGTAAGTTGGGCGGACTGAAGCCCTTCCCCTCCCCTACAGAGAGTGAATATGACACCTTTGCCTGCGGTCATGCCTCGAACTCCATCTCTGCCGCCCTTGGTATGGCAGTGGCTGCTAAGTTGGAAGGTAAGGAAAACCACCATGTAGTGGCTGTCATCGGTGATGGTGCCATGAGTGGAGGACTGGCTTTCGAGGGTCTGAACAACGTATCGTCGAGTCCCAACGACCTGCTGATCATCCTCAATGACAACAACATGTCGATAGACCGCAGTGTGGGCGGCATGAAACAGTATCTGCTGAACCTGAGTACGAATAAGACCTACAATAAGTTCAAGTTCAAGGCCAACAACTGGCTGTACCGCAAAGGATTGATGAATGATGCCCGTAAGAACGGACTTCAGCGTCTGGCCAATGCCTTTAAGAGTGCCATTGCCCACCAGCAGAATATCTTCGAGGGTATGAACATCCGCTACTTCGGACCCTTCGACGGACATAACATCAAGGAACTGGTGCGCATCCTACGGGAGTTGAAAGACCTAAAAGGCCCGAAACTGTTGCATCTGCACACCCAGAAAGGACACGGCTATGCACCTGCGGAGAAAGACGTGACCACATGGCACGCCCCAGGCAAGTTCAATCCTGACACAGGTGAACGACTCGTAGATAACAACCCTGACAAACCCCAGAAATACCAAGATGTGTTTGGACATACCCTCCTGGAACTGGCTAAACAGAATCCGAAGATTGTCGGTGTGACGCCTGCCATGCCCTCAGGCTGTTCGATGAACATCATGATGAAGGAAATGCCTGATCGCACTTTTGACGTAGGTATCGCTGAGGGGCACGCTGTCACATTCTCTGGCGGTATGGCAAAGGACGGGCTCATCCCCTTCTGTAATATCTACAGCGCTTTTGCACAAAGGGCTTTCGACAATATCATCCACGACGTGGCACTGCTGAACCTGCACGTGGTGTTCTGCTTCGACAGGGCAGGATTGGTGGGAGAAGACGGCGCGACGCATCACGGTGCCTTCGACCTGGCAGCCCTGCGTCCGATACCTAACCTCACCATCTCCTCACCGATGGACGAGCACGAACTGCGCAAACTGATGTTTACAGCACAACTGCCCGACAAGGGTCCGTTCGTGATACGCTATCCGCGAGGTGGCGGTGTACTGGTGGATTGGCGCTGTCCTTTGGAGGAGATCAAGGTTGGCACAGGCCGCAAACTGAAAGACGGCAAAGAGGCTGCCGTGCTGAGCATCGGACCGATAGGCAATGATGTGGCGGAAGCAGTGAAGGACCTGGATGTGGCGCATTATGACATGCGTTTCCTGAAACCTATCGACGAGCCAATCCTTCAGGAGGTGGCAGAGCGCTTCCAGCGTATCGTCACCGTGGAGAACGGTGTGAAGACGGGTGGCCTCGGTTCTGCTGTCCTCGAATGGATGAGCGACCATGGCTACCGTCCGGAGATTATCCGCTTAGGTCTTCCCGACACTGAGTTTGTGGAGCATGGCACCGTGCCGGAACTCCAGAAGATTGTGGGTCTTGATGCAGAGGCCATCAGAGCTGCCATCACCCGACATCCGTCAATAAAAACTAAATGCCTATGAAGATAGTCATTGTCGGTGCAGGTGCCGTAGGAACTCATCTGTCGAAATTGCTGTCGCGAGAGCATCAGGACTGTGTGCTCATCGATGACAACGAAGAGAGGTTGGGTAATCTCAATGAGTTCGACGTGATGACTTACCATGCTTCGCCCACCAGTATCCAGGCACTGAAGGAGGCAGGCACACAACATGCCGATCTCTTCGTGGGTGTCACACCAGAAGAGACAACCAACCTGACAGCCTGCATGATTGCCCATAGTCTGGGAGCCAAGAGGACCGTGGCTCGCATAGACAACTACGAATACCTGAGTACACAGAACAAGGAACTATTTAAGAAGATGGGTGTCGATAAACTCATCTATCCTGAGGTACTTGCAGCCATCGACATCAACAACGGCCTGAAACTGTCGTGGGTACGGCAGCGTTGGGATGTGCACGACGGGGCTCTCACCCTACTCGGCATCAAACTGCGCGAGTCGGCAGAGATACTGAACCAGCCCCTGCGCGAACTCAGTGGTCCGGATGATCCATACCACATCGTTGCCATCAAGCGCGGTGAGGATACAATCATCCCCGGTGGTCTCGACGAACTGCGCGTAGGCGACCTGACCTATTTCATGACGACACAGGAGTATATTCCCTATATCCGCAAGATCGTTGGCAAGGAGCATTATGCCGACGTGAAGAACGTCATCGTGATGGGTGGCGACAAGACTTCCGTACGGGCTGCCCTCACCGCCCCCGACTATATGAACATCAAGATCATCGAGAAAAATGCGGAACGGTGCGAGAAACTCAATGAGTTGTTGGGCGACTCTGACACGATGGTGATTCATGGCGACGGACGCGACTTGGGTCTGCTCGAAGAGGAGGGTATCCGTAACACACAGGCTTTTGTGGCACTCACAGGCAATGCAGAGACGAATATCCTAGCCTGTCTCACTGCCAAGCGTCTCGGTGTGAGGAAGACCATCGCCATGGTGGAAAACCTCGACTACGTGAAGATGGCAGAGGAACTCGACATCGGCACCATCATCAACAAGATGACCATTGCCGCCAGCCATATCTTCCAGATGCTGATAGACGCAGATGTCGACAACCTGCGCTCGCTGATGCTCGTCGATGCGGAAGTGGCGGAGTTCTCAGCAACGGAGGGTTCGAAGGTGACAAAGAAAAAAGTGAAGGACCTGGGCCTGCCAGCAGGTACCACCATCGGAGGACTGGTGCGCAACGGCGTGGGCATACTGGTGAATGGTAACTCGCAGATTGAGGTGGGCGATTCCGTGATGGTATTCTGTCACGAAGCCAAACTGAACCAGATAGAGAAATACTTCAAAAAGACCACGATATGGTGAACTTCCGTATCATCAGCAAGATCATAGGCTCACTGCTATTCATCGAGGCTTTCTTCATGGCCTGGTGCGTAGCCATCTCTTTTTCCTATCACGAGGACGACGGGATGGCCTTTCTCATCTCTATGCTGATTACTTTCGGAAGTGCTTTCCTTTTTCTGATGATGGGCCGCAAGGCAGAGAACTCGCTGAGTCGCCATGATGCCTACGTGGTGGTGACGGCGGTGTGGGTCATTTTCTCTTTCTTCGGTATGTTCCCCTTCCTGATTCATGGCTGTATCACCAACATCACCGACGCCTATTTCGAGACGATATCGGGATTTACCACCACTGGTGCCAGCATCTTCAACGATGTAGAGGTGCTGCCCCACGGTATCCTATTCTGGCGTTCCCTGACACAGTGGATAGGCGGTTTGGGAATCGTCTTCTTCACCATCGCCATCTTACCGTCATTAGTGGGTGGTAGCGTGAAAGTATTCGCTGCAGAGGCTACGGGACCCATCAAGGCGAAGATGCACCCGAGACTGTCCACGACAGCGAAATGGATCTGGAGCATCTACCTGTTACTGACCATCTGTTGCGGACTTGCTTTCTGGGCTGTGGGCATGGGCTGGTTCGACGCTTTGAACTACTGTATGACAACTACCGCCACAGGAGGCTTTTCCATCCATAATGAATCGCTGTCCTTCTTCCAAGATGCAAAGATTGAGTACATCGCCATCCTGTTCCAGTTCTTGTCGGGTATCAACTTCACCCTGCTCTACACCAGTATCTTCAAGGCGAAGTTCGGCTCACTGTTCAGGAACTCCGAGTTCAAACTTTATATCAGCATCGTGGTTCTCGCCACTATCTGCATGACCGCCGTCCTCAGCACCCAAGTGGGATATGGTTTGGAACATGCCCTCCGCAGCGGACTGTTCCAGGTGGTGTCATTCATGACAACCACGGGTGTCTTCAGCGACGACGTAGCACGATGGCCTCATATCACATGGATCATCCTCGGTGCTGTCATGTTCGTGGGAGCCTGTGCAGGTAGTACCAGCGGCGGCTTCAAGTGTATCCGTATGGTGATGACACTGAAAACACTCCGCAATAACTTCCGTCAGATCCTGCACCCCAATGCCGTACTGCCCGTCAAGATCAACGGCCAGAGCGTGCCGCAGGCAAGGATCGTAGCACTCTTCGCTTTCTTCACCCTCTTCATGGTGATGATTCTCGTCACGGCAGCCATTATGCTCCTCTCTGGAATTGACATGGTCAACAGTGTCGTGATTGCCCTAAGTTGTGTGAGTAATATCGGACCGTCGCTCGACAATGAGATTGGAGCCGTCATCACTTGGTCAGGTATGCCCGATCATATCAAATGGATTCTTTCGCTTCTGATGCTCATGGGACGTCTGGAAATCATGACAGTGCTCGTACTCTTCACCTCTAATTTCTGGAAAGAGAATTAAAATAACAAAACAATGTATAGATTTAAACCGTTACTGAAGCAGACACTCTGGGGAGGAAACAAGATCATTCCTTTCAAGCACCTAGACATACAGATGGAATCTGTCGGCGAGAGTTGGGAGATTTCTGGTGTCGAGGGTAGCGAGACATTCGTCGCTGAGGGTGCGCACAAGGGGAAAAGCCTCAACGCACTCGTTCGCGAACTGAAAGGAAAACTTGTGGGCGAGGAGAACTACGAGCGCTTCGGTGACGAGTTCCCCCTGCTCATCAAATTCATCGATGCCCAGAAGGATCTCTCCATTCAGGTACACCCCGACGACGAGACAGCCCTTCGTCAGGGTAAACCTCACGGTAAGACGGAAATGTGGTATTGTCTCAGTAGTCAGGAGACAGGAAACAGGAGTCAGAAGGTGCCCGTACTCTATAATGGTCTTAAGAAGCAGATCACTCCTGAAGAGTATAAGACGATGGTGGAGAACGACACCATCACTGATGTCGTTGCCAGTTATGAGGCGTATGAGGGTGAAGTCTTTTTCATCCCTGGTGGACGTATCCATGCCATTGGTGCCGGCTGTTTCGTGCTGGAGATCCAGCAGACAAGCGACATCACCTACCGCATCTACGACTACAAACGGAAGGACAAGGACGGTAACTACCGCGTACTGCACACCAAAGAGGCTGCTGAGAGCATCGACTACACTATACACGATGACTACCGCACGGACTACCGCCTGCCCAAGAACGAGAGTGTACAACTGATCCAGTGCCCTTACTTTACCACCGCCATCTATGACCTGACGGAGCCGATGACACTCGACTACTCTGAACTCGACTCTTTCGTCATCTTGATTGCCGTCAAAGGAGAGGGCACGCTGACGGCTGACGGTGAAGAGACGACTTTCCGTATGGGTGACACCATCCTCCTGCCTGCTACCACGCAGGAAGTGAAAGTAGAGGGAGAAGTGAAATTCCTTGAGACCTACGTCTGACCTATTGACCCAAATAGTTTCGGATATCTGCCTGCACCTGACGGAACTGTTCCGACATCATATATCCTGTGTTTTTCTTGAGCATCGCCTTGATGTCCTGCAGAGAGTTCTCATAGCACGACATCTCGTTGCGTTTCTGTGTCTTGTGCGCCGAGGCGTAGTATATCTCGTTCTGTCGCTCCTGTCGTAGCAGGTTACACACCTTTGAGAGAATCGGTGAGACCACTGTGTCAAACAGATGATGCCCCTGTATATATAAATAGGTGGTCTGCGCCGTCACACCCAGCGCCTTGATGTCGTCCTTCGTTCTCAGGTATTCTTCCTTCGCGTCGGGAAACTGCCGTTGCAGGTCATTGATCTTTGTACGCACCTTACGCTTCACATTTGCTATCGAAGGTTCTGGATGTTGCACATTGAAGCCCCCAGGGTCGGCAATACGGTTGAAATCGGAAATCGAAAACCTCGGATAATTGCCATTGCGATAGAGCATAATCGACCAGACGAACAACGGGAAGATAGCCTCACTGAACTGCTGGAAATAATCGCGGAAGTCGAAGATGCGATGATCGTTGAGCGTCACCGACACACAGACATTGTGCAGCGATGGGGCATAGCATTGGTAGTTCTCTATGGCATAGACATAGGTATGGAAGACATACGGACTGTCGAGCACCCTGCGCGATTGGGCAGAATGGCCCTGTATCAGATAATCATAATCGGCATCCACGCAGGCAATCATATCCTTACCCAACGGCTCACCTTCAAGGAAGTTCATCAACACCGACTTCTTACCTCGCGTCAGGTTAATCCTCGACGGTAGCATCACCTCGAAGTAACGCTTGTCGTTCTCAAACTCGCTGAGTACCGTGCGCCAGAAGTAGATATCATCATAACTCTCAACGTAGGCCACAATCCTGCGCCGTGCTTTCTTCGAAGTCAACGCATTCGCCGCCTCGAAATAACGGTTGTTGATATTATCCCTGAGCCTCTTTGTCATTCCTTAGGTTGTGATATCGCTGACTTCTGTCACACTGTCCATCCAGCCGTCCATAATCACGGCAGGCGAGTGGGTGGTCAGGATGATCTGCACATTGGGATTCAGTTCCACACAGAGGTCGATGAGCCGCTTCTGCCACTCAATATGCAGGCTGACTTCGGGCTCATCCATGAAGAGCACGTAGGGCTGGTTGTCCTCCACAAGCACCGTCAAGAGGATGGTCAGCATCTGCTTCTCACCACTCGACAGTTGGTAAGGCACCAGTATCTCGCCTATCTGCGTGAAACGGATCTCATTTTCCGTCCGCACGATCTTCTTGCCTGTCTCAGTGAAGAGATCATCGACGATATCCTGAAAACGCCGTTTCTTCTCCGACAACTGTTGGGCAGCATCAGCGTGGCCCGCCTGCAGTTCAGAGATAATCTGGTTGCCGATGTTCACCTGATAGTCGAGGTACTTCCGCTGCAGGTGATAGAGTTGGAAGTCAAGCACCGAACGGATACGGGCATCCACCATGTTTATCGTCTCGTTGCTGAGAATCGGTGAGTCCAATGAACGGATGATGTCGAAACGGATATGTGTGGCGTCGGCTGGCTCCACTTCGATATGAACACCTTTCAACAGATGACTGATGATGTCGCCATTGTTATTCACGCTCTTCACCACCTTGTTCAGGATGGTACTCTTTCCCACACCGTTGATACCACTCAGGATGTTCACCTGCCGATTCAGTTCCCACACCACGTGTTTCCTCCCACTCCACAGCGAGTCGATTTCAATCCGTTTGATATAGTCCGCGTACTTCTGCATAGTTGTCAGTTTTTATGCCGCAAATATACACAAATTTTTTGATATGACCTTACTTCCTCTCATTTTTTTGTGTAATGGACAAATTTTTGTGGAAAACAGAAGAGCCCGATGCTGTCGCAGCATCGGGATCCATGCTTGGCAGAACCGCTCTGTTCTGCACTCGCTTTCGCGCAAACTTCAAACAACCAAAAAAAGAATTGTTTGTCTATTATCGGATGAACAACAGTTCCCTGTATTTCGGCAGTGGCCAGAGAGCATCATCGACAATCAGTTCCAGTTTGTCTATCTGGTAGCGGATGGTGTCGAGTTTCGGCTCCACGTCGTCATGGTAGGCAATGGCCTTTCTGTGCTCATCCTCTATCTTATTAGCCTTCTTACGAGCCTCTACAAGTTCCTCCACACCCTTCTCAATGGCACTGGTACGCTCAGCAATCTCCTCGATAATACTGATGTTACGTGCAGAGAGTTTCTCAGCCTTATCCACAGGGAAGATGGCTGCCATATTCTCCACGTTCTTCAGCAACTGGCTCTGATAACTGGTGGCTACGGGGATAATGTGATTCATCGAGAGATCACCCAGTACACGTGCCTCAATCTGAATCTTCTTCGTGTAGGTCTCCCACTTCACCTCGTTACGAGCCTCGAGTTCCTTCTTCGTCATCACACCCAGACTCTCGAACATGTCGATGCTCTCCTTGTCGAGGTAACGCTCGAAGATCTTCGGGCAAGACTTCTCCACGTCGAGTCCGCGCTTCTCTGCCTCAACAACCCACTCGTCAGAGTAGCCGTTACCATCAAAGCGGATAGGCTTACAGGTCTTGATATCCTCACGCAGCACGTCGATGATGGCGTGGAACTTAGCGCTATGCTCTGTGCCTGCGAGTTTCTTCTCGAACTCAGGAATACGGGCATCCACACGCTTCTTGAAGTCAACCAGAGCCTCGGCAACAGCACTATTCAGGGCAATCATGGCGCTAGCACAGTTGGCCTCAGAGCCGACGGCACGGAACTCGAAGCGGTTACCTGTAAAGGCGAATGGAGAGGTACGGTTACGGTCGGTATTGTCGATGAGCAACTCAGGAATCTCAGGAATGTCCATCTTCAGGCCCTGCTTGCCAGTCATAGCGAGGAAGTCCTTGTCGGCCTTCTCAATATGGTCGAGCAGTTCGCTGACCTGCTTGCCAAGGAATGAAGATACGATGGCAGGAGGTGCCTCGTTAGCACCCAGACGATGAGCGTTGGTGGCACTCATGATAGAGGCCTTGAGAAGTCCGTTGTGCTTATAGACACCCATCAACGTCTCCACGATGAACGTAGCGAAACGCAGGTTGGCTTCAGGTGTCTTGCCAGGTGCATGCAACAGAATGCCGTTGTCGGTACTCAAACTCCAGTTGTTGTGCTTACCAGAACCGTTGATGCCTGCGAAGGGCTTTTCATGCAGCAGTACACGGAAACCATGCTTGCGAGCCACCTTCTTCATCAACGACATCAACATCATGTTATGGTCAACGGCAAGGTTCGTCTCCTCAAAGATAGGTGCCAACTCAAACTGGTTGGGAGCCACCTCGTTGTGACGAGTCTTGCAGGGAACGCCGAGTTCCAAGGCCTGAATCTCCAGATCACGCATGAAAGCAGCCACACGCTCAGGGATGCTTCCAAAGTAGTGGTCGTCCATCTGCTGGTTCTTGGCACTGTCATGACCCATCAGCGTACGCCCTGTCAACAACAGATCTGGACGGGCTGCATAGAGTCCCTCATCTACGAGGAAATACTCCTGCTCCCAGCCAAGGTTAGAGGTAACCTTCTTTACTGCTGGGTCGAAATAATGGCATACATCGACAGCAGCCACGTTGACGGCATGCAGGGCACGCAGTAGTGGAGCCTTGTAGTCAAGTGCCTCACCACTATAAGATATAAATACGGTGGGGATACACAACGTGTCATCAATAATAAAGACTGGTGATGTGGGATCCCAGGCTGAGTAACCACGAGCCTCAAAAGTAGAACGGATACCACCAGAGGGGAACGATGAGGCGTCAGGCTCCTGCTGAACCAACAGTTTGCCTGTAAATTCCTCTACCATACCACCTTTGCCATCGTGCTCAATGAACGAGTCGTGCTTCTCGGCGGTACCCTCCGTCAGAGGCTGGAACCAGTGTGTATAGTGGGTGACACCATTCTCCACTGCCCACTGCTTCATGCCAGCGGCAACAGCGTCAGCAATGTCACGATCCAGACGTGCACCATTGTCCATCACGTCAATCATCTTCTCATAGACCTGCTTCGGCAGATACTTGTACATCTTCTCACGATTGAAGACCTTCTTACCAAAATATTCGTAAGGTCTCTCACTGGGTGCTTTTACGTCGAGCGGCTTCTTCTTGAATGCCTCACCGACAACCTGAAATCTTAATGCTTCCATAATCTTTCTTTTTGGTGTTTGTGACTAATAATTTCTAACTAATTGTTTGAATTACGATGCAAAGGTACGACAATCTGCTATCAAATCCTTCATAATTCTTGCAATAAAATTCTTCTTTTCTTTCACAAGTTACAAATTGTAAGCAAAATGCCCACTTTCAGTATCAATCTGAAAGCGGGCATGGCATAGAGCATATAAAGGAATTGTTAACCGCGGCTCCAGTGTGCGATACGGTCAAGAGCCTCATCAGTCTTTTCGTGACTACCGAAAGCAGTGAAACGTACGTATCCCTCACCCGAAGGTCCGAAGCCGACACCTGGGGTGCAGACCACGTTGGCACCATAGAGCAGTTCCTCGAAGAACTGCCACGATCCTGAGCCGTTGGGCGTACGCATCCAGATATAGGGCGCATTTTCGCCGCCATAGCAGTCGAAACCGAGATTGCGCAGAGTGGAGAGCATATGGTGGGCGTTCTGCATATAATAACTGATAGTAGCCTTCACCTGTTCCTTACCGTCGGGGGTGTAGATGGCCTCGGCAGCACGCTGCGAGATGTAACTGGTGCCATTGAACTTTGTACACTGACGACGGTACCAGAGGGGATTGAGTGGGATACGTTCTCCTTCGATGGTGGACGCTGTGAGGTCCTTTGGCACGATGGTGTAACCACAACGTACACCGGTAAAACCTGCGGTTTTAGAATATGAGTGGAACTCGATGGCACAACGACGTGCCCCGCGAATCTCGTAAATGCTGTGGGGGATTGTCTCGTCTTGGATGTAGGCCTGATAGGCAGCGTCGTAGAAGATAAGAGCATCGTTCTTCAACGCGTAGTTCACCCACTTACGCAACTCATCTTTGGTGATAACGGTACCTGTGGGGTTATTAGGATAACAGAGGTAAATGACATCAACACGACGATCAGGAATCTGTGGCACGAAGTTATTCTCTGCAGTACATGGCATATAGATGACATTCGACCAGCGTCCGTCATCACCCTTTAGTCCTGCGCGTCCAATCATAGCGTTTGAATCAATATAAACGGGATAGATGGGATCGGTGACAGCGATGGAATTGTCCCAGCGAATGAGTTCTTGAATATTACCAGTATCACTCTTTGCTCCATCATTGACGAAGATCTCGTCGATGTCGAGGTGAATACCACGGGGCAAAAAGTCATTCTTCAGGATGGCTTCACGCAAAAAGTCGTAACCCTGTTCAGGACCGTAACCACGAAAACCTTCAGCAGTCGCCATCTCGTCGGCAGCCTTGTGCATCGCCTCAACAACAGCAGGACACAATGGTTGTGTCACGTCGCCAATGCCTAATGAGATGACGTCAGCCTTAGGATGCATCACTTTGAAGGCATTCACCTTCTTAGCTATATCTGCAAACAGATAGTTGTTCGGCAGTTTGAGAAAATGTTCGTTTACTAATGCCATGAATATTTACTATTTGACTATTTACTATTTATTTACCTATTTCGATTTCGCCGTCGAAGACAAAGGTGGCAGGACCAGTCATATAGACATGATTATCTGTCTCGCGCCATTCGATGGTGAGGGTGCCACCATCCATCACGATCTGCGAGGTACGTTCTGCCCTGCCTGTGACTACAGCAGCAACGGCGGTAGCGCAGGCACCCGTGCCACAGGCCTGAGTGATGCCGCTGCCCCGCTCCCAGACGCGAGTGCGAATAGAACCTTGAGGTTGGACAGAGGCAAATTCGATATTACAACGCTGCGGGAAGGCGGCATGGATCTCTAACTTACGGCCTAATTCACCTACCTGATCCACGTTGTCGGTGAAGATGACGTAATGGGGATTGCCCATCGAGACGAACACGCCACAGTCAAGACCACGCGAGGGCAGAAACTGCTTCTCGTCCTCCAGTACCGGCTCTCCCATATCGACGGTGACACTCTCTACCGTATCACCTTTAACTTTCAGTTTTAACACCTTGACACCCGACAGTGTCAGCAGACGAATCTCTGTCTTATCAGTCATTCCTCTCTCATAGAGGTACTTTCCGATACAGCGACTGGCATTGCCACACATCATTGCCTCAGAGCCATCAGCATTGAAGATACGCATGGAAAAGTCGGCCTCAGGAACAGGACTGCGATCGATGAGTACCAACCCATCAGAGCCGATGCCCTTGTGACGATCGCTCCAGAGCACAGAAGCCTTGGCAGGGTCAGCAACGGCGTGCTGCATCACATTAATATATATATAGTCGTTACCGCAGCCGTGCATCTTGGTGAATGGTATTCTGGTTCTTTTGCTGTCCATCTTCCTTGGTTGTTATCTGTTTGTTTGAAATCGCCTGCAAAATTAAAGCAAAAAGACCGAATAACAAAACATTTTGCACCGTTTTGTACCATAAATCCGTTCTAAAGTGTCAGATTGTTTGTATTTTTAATTAAAAACATTTCATTTTGTTACCAACTTACATTAAAATGCCCCCATTTTGTTACAAATTGAAAGTTGGGAAGATTTTTAAGATAGAAAGAGTAGCCGAAGAGTTGCTTATCTGAACATTTCGCCTTAATTTTGCAGCCGATTTGAACAGATAAAAGATTAAACGAAGGATAATATGACAAAAAGAAAGCAAACTCAAACCCAAAAAGGACTCTACCAGAGCAACTATGAGCACGACGCCTGTGGCGTGGGAATGATTGTCAACATCCACGGCAACAAAAGCCATCAGTTGGTTGACGACGCGCTGAAAGTGCTGGAGAACATGCGACATCGCGGCGCCGAGGTAGGAAAAGACGGTGACGGTGCGGGCATCATGATCCAGATTCCCCATGAGTTCATCCTGTTACAAGGCATCCCCGTGCCAGAGAAAGGCAAGTACGGCACAGGACTGGTGTTTCTGCCAAAAGAAGAAAAGGCACAGAGCGAAATCCTCTCCATCATGATTGAGGAGATTGAACGCGAGGGCCTGCAGTTGATGCACCTGCGCACAGTACCTACCAATCCCGAGTGTCTAGGCGAAAGGGCCTTATCGACAGAGCCAACCATCAAACAGATCTTCATCACTGGTGTGTCGGATGACAAGTTAGAGGCCTTTCCGCGTACATTATATATTATAAGGAAAAAGATAGAGAAGCGAGTGAGCCATAAGGACTTTTATTTTTGCTCACTTAGCAACACAAACATCATCTACAAGGGTATGCTTTCGTCAATGCAGGTCAGGCAGTACTTCCCCGACCTGACGAATCCCTACCTGACGAGCGGACTAGCACTGGTTCACTCGCGCTTCTCTACAAATACATTCCCCACTTGGTCTTTGGCCCAGCCCTTCCGTCTGCTGTGTCACAACGGAGAGATCAACACCATCCGTGGCAACCGCGGATGGATGCAGGCCAGAGAGGCTGTGCTTTCAAGTGAGGCTCTGGGCGAAGCAAAGGCCATCTCACCGATTGTACAACCTGGGATGAGCGACTCTGCCAGCCTCGACAACGTGTTGGAGTTCTTCGTGATGAGCGGACTCTCGTTGCCCCACGCCATGAGCGTGCTGGTACCGGAATCGTTTAATGACAAGAACCCCATCAGCGAAGACCTGAAGGCTTTCTATGAGTACCACTCCATCTTGATGGAGCCATGGGACGGACCTGCTGCGCTGTTGTTCAGCGACGGACGTTTTGCTGGCGGTATGCTCGACAGAAACGGATTGCGTCCGGCCCGCTACACCATCACCAAGAACGACACGATGATTGTAGCCTCAGAGGTGGGTGTGATGGACTTCGACCCCACGGAGATTGCTGAGAAGGGACGCCTGCAACCAGGTAAGATTCTCCTGATAGACACGCAGGAAGGGAAAATCTACTACGACGGTGAGATCAAGAAGCAGTTGGCCGATGAACATCCGTACCGCCAGTGGCTCTCTACAAACCGCATCCAGTTAGAGAAACTGAAGAGTGGACGCCACGTGGAGAACGGTGTCAAAGGCCTACTACAGAAAGAGACGATGTTCGGCTATGGTGCAGAAGACATCGACGCAACGATTATCCCGATGGCTATCAACGGACAGGAGCCGACAGCCTCAATGGGTAACGACACACCGTTGGCAGTGCTGAGCGATAAGCCACAAACCTTCTTCAACTACTTCCGTCAGCAGTTCGCCCAGGTGACGAATCCCGCCATCGACTCCATCCGCGAGGAACTGGTGATGAGTCTGACGGAGTATATCGGACGGGTGGGAACGGGTATCCTGAATCCCGAC
>JAGCPK010000104.1 GCA_017965725.1 Prevotella sp. | reverse complement strand
ATCGACATGTCCCGGGGTATCAATCAAGTTGAGGATATATTTCTCACCATTGTGCATATATTCCATCTGGATGGCATGGCTCTTGATGGTTATGCCGCGTTCACGCTCCAAGTCCATGTCATCAAGCATCTGTCCCTCGGTGACTTGTATGGTCTTGGTGAACTCCAGCATACGGTCAGCCAAGGTTGACTTGCCATGATCGATATGCGCAATGATACAAAAGTTTCTTATATGATTCATTTATAGTAATCGTCTCTTCGAATTGCAAAAGTACAAAAAATCCCTCGTATTACCAATATTTTTGCTTTTTTTTGGAGTTTCCACGATGAAATTTAATATTTCTGAGTAACTTTGCACCGTAAAATTACATTCATTATGAAAAAGGTATTCTTATTTGCCTGTTTGGCATTGATATTTGCCGCCTGTCAGGAGTCACTGGAAGACAGATGCGCACGTGAAGCAAAGGCTTATACAGCCAAGAACTGTCCCTCAAAAGTGGAGGACAATATTATTCTCGATAGTCTGACATTTGAACGGGCTACACACACCCTGCATTATTACTATCGCATGACCGGTATTGCCGATCAGGAAGGAGCACTTGACTCTGTAGAGGCCAGAAAAGCCCTGAAAGAAGGGCTGAAGAACACAACGGCCATGAAGACTTATAAAGACAACGAATATAACTTCACCTACACCTATTTTTCGAGTAAAGACCCGAAAAAGTTATTGTTTGAAGCGACATTCACAAAGAAAGACTATCAATAAAAAAACTCCTGCTGTTGAGCAGGAGTTTTTCATTTATTCAGCCGTCTCTTCCGGTTTCATGTTGGTATAGACCGTCTGGACATCATCGAAGTCCTCGAGTTTCTCCACCATCTTGTCGATGGTCTCGCGCTGTTCGGGAGTGACATCCTTCATGTCATTAGGGATACGGGTAAACTCTGCACCCGTCACCTCGAAACCATTCTCCTCCAGATGCTTCTGGATGGCTCCGAATGATGAGGGATCACCGTAGATGGTGATGCTGTTCTCCTCCTCGTCCTCGTCGAACTCATCCTCCACACCATAGTCAATCAGGTCGAGAATCATCTCGTCCATATCCAGACCATCCTTCTTTTTGAAGGTAAAGACAGCCTTGTGGTCGAACAGGAACGACAGAGAGCCCTGTGTACCCAGGTTACCATTGAACTTGTTAAAGACAGAACGAACATCACCAACGGTACGGGTGGTGTTGTCAGTCAGTGTCTCCACGAAGATAGCGATTCCGTGAGGGCCATATCCCTCGTAGGTCACCTCCTTGTAGTCGCTCTGGTCCTTACCCATCGCGTTCTTGATGGCACGCTCGATATTATCCTTCGGCATGTTCTCACGCTTGGCATTGGCGATGATAGCACGCAGTGTAGGATTGTTCTCCGGCTCCGGACCACCAGCCTTCACAGCAATGGCGATCTGCTTACCGATCTTTGTAAATGTCTTGGCCATGTGGCCCCATCGCTTCAGCTTCGTAGCCTTACGATATTCAAATGCTCTTCCCATACTTATAATTAATTAATAATTGACAATTGATAATTAACGCAGTTCAGCGTTCAACTGCTTCTTGATGTTAGCGATGAGTTTCTGCATGATGGCTTCGATCTGCTTGTCGCCCATGGTCTTCTCCTCATCCTGAAGGATGAAGTTCACAGCATACGACTTCTTACCAGCAGGCAGTTTGTCACCTTCATAGACATCGAAGAGTTCCACCTTCTTCAGCAGTTTCTTCTCTGTCTGACGGGCTATCTGCTCAATCTGGGCAAACTCCACGCTGTTATCGACCAAGAGAGCGAGGTCACGACTGACAGCCGGGAACTTAGGCACTTCTGTGAAGAGTACCTCGTTCTTCTTCGTCACCTTCATCAACTGTGTCCAGTTGAATTCTGCGTAATAGACGGGGTTGTCGAGCCCGAACTGCTTCTGGAGTTTCTTTGTGATGATACCCATCTCAATGAGTTTCTTACCACCACGGTTCTCGATGGTGATACCAGTAGAGAAGATATCATTCTCTGACTTCTTGCGCACCGTCATACCTGGCTTCAAACCAATACGACGTAAGATATTCTCCACATAAGCACTGAGTTCGTAGAAGGTGGAGTCCTCGTTCTGATGCGCCCATGAGCCCTCAACACGTTTACCCGTCACCCACAGCGCAGCATGATACTGTTCCTTATAGGCCTGCATCGGGTCCTCATCGTTCTGCTTCTCAGGAGAGAAATTATAGATGTTGCCGAACTCGAAGAAACGCAGGTTCTGGCGCTTGCGGTTCACGTTGTGCTGAATGCTCTCGAGACCACCGAACAACAATGTCTGGCGCATGACGTTCAGATCTGTTGACAGAGGGTTCATGATTTTCACACAGTTCTCTGCGGGATAAGCGTTATGACCCTCATAGTAGGCACCCTTTGTCAGGGAGTTGTTCAGGATCTCGTTGAAGCCCTCACCTACCAACTGCTCACTGACAAGGTTAGCCAGTTTATGTTTGCGGTCTTCATCGCCCTTGATGACCAACGAACCCTTCAACTGCGTCGGAATCTCCACATTATTATATCCGTAGATACGCAGGACATCCTCCACCACGTCACAAGGACGCTGCACATCCACACGATAGGCAGGAATCTCGAGTGTCAATCCCTCGGCGGTCTCACTGAGCACCTTCATCTCCAGACTCTCGCAGATACTCTTGATGGTCTCTACGGGGATATCCTTGCCAACGAGGTTGTGCACATACTCATAACTGAGATCCACCACGACGTTCTTCATCGGTTCAGGATAGACATCGCACACCTCCATGCTCACCTTACCGCCAGCCAACTCCTGACAGAGGATGGCAGCCTGCTGCAAGGCATAGATGGTACCATTGGGATCCACACCACGCTCAAAACGGAATGAGGCGTCTGTGCTCAGTCCATGACGACGCGCACTCTTACGAATCCATGTGGGATGGAAGTAAGCACTCTCGAGCACCACGTTCTTCGTGGTCTCATAAGTACCGCTACCCTTTCCACCGAACACACCAGCGATACACATCGGCTCCTCTGCATTACAGATAGCCAGGTCGCGGTCAGAGAGTTTATGTTCTTCGCCATCCAATGTCTGGAAAGGTGTGCCCTCAGGCATTGTCTTCACCACAATCTTACGACCTTTTACCATGTCTGCATCAAAGGTATGCAGAGGCTGACCGTAGGCCATCATCACGTAGTTGGTGATATCCACGATATTATTGATAGGACGCAGGCCAACGGTGGTGAGTTTGTTCTTCAACCAGTCGGGCGATTCCTTCACTTCGCAATCCGTCACGCTCACACAGGCATAACGCTTGCAGGCCTCCTGGTTCTCGATGACCACCTCGATGGGCAGGTCATGGTTCTCTACTTTGAACTTCGAGCAGTCAGGACGATGCAACGAGGTCTCGTAGCCATTGCTCTTCAACCATGCATACAGATCACGAGCCACTCCCCAGTGAGAGAGTCCGTCAGCACGGTTGGCAGTGATATCCACCTCAATGAGCCAGTCGCTCTCCAGGTGATAGTATTCCGCAGCAGGCGTACCCACCACAGCATCCTCTGGCAACACGATGATACCGGAATGGTCATTTCCAATGCCTATCTCATCCTCTGCGCAGATCATACCGTTGGATTCTACCCCACGGAGTTTTGACTTCTTGATGACGAACTCCTGATCGCCATCATAGAGCACACAACCGAGGTCTGCCACGATCACTTTCTGACCAGCAGCCACGTTGGGCGCGCCACACACAATCTGCGAGGGTTCGCCTTTGCCTAAATCAACTGTTGTCACGTGCAGATGGTCACTATTCGGATGGGCCTCACAGGTAAGCACCTTGCCTACATAGAGACCCTTCAGACCACCTTTGATACTCTGTACTTCTTCCAATGCGTCAACTTCGAGACCTGTCGATGTGAGTGCATCAGCCACCTGCTGAGCCGTCAGATCGAAATCAACGTATTCCTTCAACCATTTGTAGGAAATATTCATTATACCGATTCTTTAGTAATTACTAACTTTGAAATTTCAGCGTGCAAAGGTACTAAAAAAACGGTATATACACAAATTTTTCCAAAGAAAACTACTCAATACATTTCATTAAGAAGTCAACGGCCCCATTTACGCCGAATTTCCGCACATCGATGGAGATGTCGTAGTTGCGGGCATCCGTCCAGTCCTTGCCAGTGAATGTCTTGGTGTAGAGTTCACGACTGTAATCATTATCGACCACCATTGCAGCAGCATCTGACAGACTTAAATCATATTTCTCTGCAATACGGTGTTTACGGCAATCCTCCGACGAATGGACAAAGATCTTCAGGGCGTTGGGATGGTTCTCGAAGATATGGAATCCGCAACGACCCACGATGACACACGACTCCTCTGCGACAATCTGACGAATGGCGTCTGCCTGAGCCTCGAAGAGTTCGTGCGAGGTCCTGTCGTGTTCAATACCATTGTATTCTGCGCTCCTCATATAGTTGCGGTAGAAATCTGTGAAGTCGTCGCGCCACAACGGATTACGGGCTTCGAGTTTCTCCATCGCCTCCTCTACCACATGGTTTCGCTTGGCCATCTCATTCAGGATCTGCTTATCGAGCAACTTGACACCAAGGCGACGTGCCAACTCTGCTCCAATCTCATGTCCGCCCGTTCCAAACTGGCGACTGATGGTAATTACAAATTGTTCCTCCCTATTCATAATTTTCTGTATATTAGTTAAACATTTTCTCTTTGTTTTTTACATCGCAAAGATACGAAAAAGAATCAAAACCACCAAATCTTTTTCAATATATTTTTTACTTTTCCCCTTTTTTCCCTTTTTACATTTTCAGATATGCTGCTGCCATTTCCGCGCACCTCTCGCCATCCACGCCAGCCGAGACGATTCCACCCGCATAGCCAGCCCCCTCGCCACAGGGGAAAAGTCCCTGAATACGAACATGTTGCAGGGTATCCTTATCTCTCACGATACGTACTGGCGAAGAGGTTCTGGTTTCCACGGCTATCATCACCGCCTCATTGGTAAGGAAACCGTGCGCATTTCGTCCAAACACCTTGAATCCCTCTTGTAGTCGGTGTGAGACCATCTTGGGCAACCAGAAATGTAGCGGACTTGAGATCAGTCCTGGGGCATACGACGACTTTGGCAAGTCGTAACTCAGTCGGTTGTTCACGAAGTCAGCCATCCTTTGGGCGGGAGCCGTCTGCTTCATATTACCCTGTTGCCAGCACAACTTCTCAAGTTCCTCCTGGAACTGCATCACTTTGAGTGTAGAGTGTAGAGTGTAGAGTGTAGAGTTTGCAACCACCCTTGATGGCTGTGCAGAATGAACAGCGGTAGCAAACTCTAAATTCTCAGTTCTAAACTCTACACCATCAAGATCCTCGGGTCTCACCTCCACAACCATCCCCGAATTGCTCCACTGTGTCCCACGACTGGCAGGACTCATGCCGTTCACCACAATCTGTTGCTTATCTGTAGCCGCAGGAATCACAAAACCGCCAGGACACATACAGAACGAATACACGCCGCGCCCATCCACCTGTGTCACAAACGAGTATTCCGCAGCAGGCAGATATTTGCCTCTGCCCTGCTTGTTGTGGTACTGAATCTGGTCTATCAACAGCGACGGATGTTCCAGTCTCACACCCACTGCAATCCCCTTGGATTCAATCTCTATCTTCGCTTCAGCCAAATATCTGTAAACGTCTCGTGCTGAGTGACCTGTGGCAAGAATAACAGGGCCTCTGAATTCGAGTTGAGAGTTGAGAATTGAGAGTGTAGAGTTTGCTACCGCCTCACAGCCAACGACATTATTCCCTTCTAGAATCAGCCTCGTCATCTTCGTCTGGAAGTGCACTTCACCCCCACTATCGATGATGGTATTGCGCATAGCCTCGATCACCTTCGGCAGACGGTCCGTACCTATATGCGGATGGGCATCAGAGAGAATCGCCGTCGAGGCTCCATGCTGACAGAACACATTCAGTATCTTGTCCGTATTACCCCGTTTTTTGCTTCGTGTGTATAGTTTGCCGTCAGAATAGGCACCAGCCCCACCCTCACCAAAACAGTAGTTGCTCTCAGCATCTACTTTCTGCGTCTTGGTGATGTTCGCCAGGTCCTTCTTACGCTCATGCACATCCTTGCCACGTTCCAACACGATAGGCCTAAAACCGAGTTCTATCAGCCTCAGCGCAGCAAACAGTCCTCCAGGTCCTGCCCCCACGACGATAACCTGAGGCCGTCCCTCCACATTCGGATACTCCGTCCTGACAAACTCATCGTCTGTAGGCTGCTCGTTGACATATACGCGCACTTTCAGATTCACGTATATTTGGCGCTGTCGTGCGTCAATGCTGCGTTTCAGCACACGCACGCCATAGATTGTCCGCACGTCAATACCCTGTTCGTCAGCCAGATAAGCCTTCAACCTATCCTCCTGCGCTGCCACCTCAGGCACAACCCTTATCTGATATTCATTCGTCATATTCTCTGCAAAGATAGCCATTATTTACCAAACCGCCAAATATATAACCCTTTTTATCATAATATTTGCTTCCAGCGGGGTAAAACCTGCCTTGAATCTCGGGCAAGGTTTACCCCACCGTGGGAAAGTCCCAACCGAATCTCAGGCATATTATTCCCACCGGGCTATGGTCTGCCCCAAATCTCAGGTAAGAAATTTCCACCGGGGTATAATATGAACTGAATCCCGGGGAAGGTTTCCCCCACCGTGCAAAAGTCTGCCAGAATCCGGGGGAAGGTTTTGCACCCCGTGCAAAAGTCCAAACCGATTTCAGGGCAAGGTTTCACCACCCATGCAAAAGTCCAAACCGATTTCAGGGCAAGGTTTCACCACCCATGCAAAAATCCAAACGAAAACTCGGGGAAGGTTTTGCAACCCCTGCAAAAGTCCAAACCGAATCCAAGGCACACTTTTGCAACCCCTGCAACGTTGCAAACCGAATCTGGGGCAAGGTTTTGCAACCCCTGCATAGTTGTAAGCTTACTTCATCTGATCCAGGAGCCGTGCGAGGTTTTCGAGGTCGCGGGCATCCACCTTCAAGTCGAGCAGATTGCCGTCGCGGTTGAAGAGCTTATAGGTAGGCCAGCTGTGGACATTGAGGTGACGCTCGATGGCGGCCTGCTGCTCTT
>JAGCPK010000103.1 GCA_017965725.1 Prevotella sp. | reverse complement strand
GTATTACGCGTCTTGCCGACTTTGATATAGAAATCCTGGTTGAACTTGAAGTCAAGCTGATGATGCCAAGGCATAATAACTCCACCGCGCTCTGCATATTCACCCTTGTGATTCTTCAAGTAGTCGTCCTGCTCAATATAGTTCCAGAAATCTGTACGCTGCTGATCAGCACTATAAGTAACAGTCTCACCACTTACATAATCAGCGAAGTTCCAATCATTCAATTCCTCACGAGAGCCAGGAATATAAATCAAAGAGTTAGAGCCACCGTCCCCACCAACGGCAGAGGTCATGATGTAAGAATAACGGGTATAGCCATAAGTACCGGCATAACCCATGTTCATACCTTCATAAACAAGACCCACTGACGATGCGAAGTTTTTGGCATATTCCTTGCGGTAAAGAGCGGAAACAAGCACACGATGAGGTGCAACATAAGTTCCGTATCCTGTTTCAAGTTCATTCATACCATTAATAGAATAGCGGTTGGTCTTATATGCAGAGGTTACCTGATCACCAATACCGTCGCCATAAGATTTGGCAATAGAATAGGTATATGAAGCATTCAGATCAAGACCGAAACCGAAGGTCTTGCCCAGAGAAGCGCTGAGTGAGAAATAGTAGGCCTTATTACCTGCATTGGTAATCATGTATGCCGAATTGCTCTTATTCACTTTCTCATAGATACGACGTGTGTCATTAGGTGAAATCTGCATATTCTCCTTAAAGATAATATTCTCATCGGTAATAACGGCAGGATTGAAATCACGACCATAAATACCCTCCAAAGAGAAGCGAATGTCGCCAGGAAGTTTGGCATCGAATGCAAGAGAGGTCTTCCAAGTAGCATTCATCTTCAGGTCCTTGTCGATGATTGTCGGCTGTGAAGGTGCAAACTGCTGGTCGGACTTGATGTTCAACTGGCTTAACTGGCCTGCGATAGTCGGGTCGAAATTGGGCTCACCGTAAGTTGCATTATCAGGCGTGTTATATACATACTGCACCTGACCACAGTTGGCATTTCCGACTGCAGACACAAGCCATACAAACGGCAGACGGCCAACGAAGTAACCTGTACCTCCACGAAGTACGAGACTCTGATCTCCGCGGATATCCCAGTTGAAGCCCACACGAGGCGACACTGTCAGGCTGTTACTAGGCAACTGATCGGTAGAGAACTTCTTGCCATCACGGAACGTCAGCTGAGAGAAAGGAACATTGAAGTTATCCTTCAAACTAGGATAGATAGGCATCTCAAAGCGCAGACCGCCAGTCAGACGGAAACGGTCTGAAAGGTTCACCTGATCCTGCACATAAAAAGAGAACTGGTTGTACTTCATCTTGGCCTTAAACTGAGAACCATCAAGGGCCTTAGATGTTGTAATAGCATATGCAGCAGGTTTTGCACCATTCACAAAATCATCCCAAGATGAGAATACATAGTATCCGTTACCACCCTGCATAAAGCCATTGGTGGCATTGTTGGTTTCGAACTGGATACCAGCAAGGAGATTGTGAATACCAAAATGAGTCGTCACCTCATCTGTTGCGACAAATGTCTTCACCTCGCGGAGATTACCAGGGGTAAAGGGATCAGGACCAAATGAAGCATATACACCGCCACCATCAAGGATATCCACTGTCGGGAATGTACCACCAACAACCGTACGAGGCTCATCCTGATAAGAATATGTCATACGCAACGTGTTGTTCAGATTGCTTCCCCACTTAGAATTCCATTCACCAGCGAATGACGTAAAGTTACGCTCCTGGAAATAACGGTTACTCTCAAAGTAGAGAGCAGTATAGCCACCACGATTGGAATTTGCCGTAATTGAGGTTCCTTCACTATCAATACCACCGGGATAAATAGTCTGAGCATACAGAGGGGTCGTTGAGGTAGAAGGACTGTTTGAATCCTTTGAGTGCGTACGAGAGAAACGTATATTCACCTTGTTTCTCTCATTGATATTCCAGTCCAAGCGTGCAAGAATACGATAAGCAGGAGTCTTCAGTGAATAGCCCTGATAAGCCCCGGGATCATAACCATACTTTGTACTCAGATAGTTTGCGATTTCATCCATCTTAGCAACTGTCGGGCGGTTATAATTAGACTTAGAGCCCCAGTCATCTGATGCACTTGGACGAGCCAGTCGAGACGGGCCAGCAGAGACATTCGCCTCGTATTCACCGTTCACGAAGAAGAATAGTTTATCCTTGATAATCGGGCCACCAAGCGTTGCACCATAAGTTGTCTTGTGTGAACTTTGACGCGGGCTTAACTCTTCACCTGCCACCTTGTTACCACGAAGGTGTACATTTGTATTATAGAAATAGGCAGAACCTACGAACTCATTGGTTCCGCTCTTCGTTGTTGCATTGATTGCACCTCCAGTAAATCCACTCTGACGCACATCATATGGGGTAACAGAGACTGTGATCTGATCCAAAGCATCCAGAGAAATAGGAGATCCATTACCTGGGAGATTTGAGCCAATACCAAAGGCATTGTTAAATGCTGCACCATCAACGGTCACATAAGACTGGCGGAAGTTACCACCACCAACTGCAAAACCGTTACCTGTGTTACCTCCTTGTGGGGTCATCTTCAAGATGTCATTCATTGAACGGCTAACTGTTGGAATCAATGACATCTCTTTGGCGTCAACACTTGTTACAGCACCAGCTCGGTCTGTACGCATATTGTTTTTTCCACCAGTAGAAAAAACCTGAACTTCCTGAAGCATCTCGCTTGACTCATCCAGCCATACATCTAATACCGCATTCTGACCAAGAACAAGTTGAAGATCAGTGAATTTTTTCGTTTGATAGCCAATGTAACTCACCTCCACTTCGTAGGGGCCGCCACTACGCATACCTGTAATGGCATAACGTCCGTTCACATTGGTTACAGCGCGATAGACAGTTCCCGAAGGAACGTGCTTGGCCGTAATTGTGGCACCGATGACCTCCTCATTATTGGCAGTGACCTTACCATCAATTCCCGAGGTCGTAACCTGAGCTACAGCTGACAACGAAAGAGTCAGCAATGTAACAACCAGCAAAAACAATCTTTTCTGCATAAAATTTGGTGATGTTATTAATTAATTAATATATGTCGTAAAAACGACTGATTTCCTATTTTCGCTGCAAAATTAAAAAAAAGAATTGAGAAATAATTATAAAACGGCAACTTTTTTTTAAAAGTTTTAAAATTACTTGCTTTTAGTCATGGTTGGTGCTTTTCCACTCTTATAGAATGTTACCTGATCCTTCTTCAACTGGCGGGTGGTATGGTCGAAAATGATGTTGGGATTATAGTGTTTACCATTGACTCGCACCTCAAAGTGCAGGTGCTCCGTGGTGGCACGCCCCGTACGTCCCGTCAAGGCAATCTTCTGACCACATTTCACCTTGTCGCCCACCTTCACCAGGTTTTTCACGTTATGACTGTAAAGTGTCTCCAAACCGTTCGCATGACGAAGCACCACACAATTGCCATAGCCGCTATAGACCTGAGACATTGTCACCACACCGTCGAAAGCAGCGTAGATAGGATCGCTGGGCTTGGTTTTCAAATCCACACCTGAGTGCATACGTCCTCCACGTGGTCCGTAAGGACTAATCACCTTGGCACCAGGCAACGGATAGCACCATTCCTTTTCACTGATGTTCGCCAGATTGATTGTGAATTTTGTGCCTCCGCCAAAGGGATCAGATGCCGTCAGACCACTGTCTTTTTTGTTTTTTGCCAACGAACGGTTATCCCAGGGGTCAGGATCCACCGTCGTGACCTTGACCTTGAAACCTACCTTCTGACAAAGGATGGTCTTTTGCAATAGGCGGTGCGATTTCAAGTCAAGCACCATTTCGGGATTGATACGCGCACCGTTCACCATCATGGCAAACTCGCAATAGTAACGCTCTCCCTCACCGCCAATGATAGCAATAATCTGTCCAGCCTTCACCGCATCACCCACTTTCACGCGGTTTTCCACATTCCTTCCATAAACCGTCTCCAAACCATTGTCATGTCTCAACACCACCACCTTACCGTACTTCGGATGATTCCATGACATACGAACCACACCGTCGAACATCGCCTTCACAGCATCTCCTTTTTTCGATGAGATTTCTACACCATAGTCCTTGCCCATCTCTGCCTTACCTACTGGCAGGGGGAAACAGTACTCGTCCTGACGGAACAGGGCAAAATCCACTGTAAAAGCATCCGACTGCTCAAAGAGCCCTGGAGTCTCTATGTTAATCTTCTGTTGTTCCAGAGCGGTAAACTTCTGCTGGGCACAAGAAGTGAACAGTGAACAGTAAACTGTGAATAATATGAATAGGAGTCGTCTCATGGGTTTGGGGTTATGCATCAAGATCTTCCTCTTCGTATTCAAAATCGTCGAGGTCCTCGATATCCTCTGCATCAATGTATTCAATATCTTCATCTTCACCTTCGTCTGCCATTTCCTCGGCAAACCGCGTCATGTCCTTATCGCGATGAACAAGCGAATCCTCAGAAGTGAGCGCCTGCAACTTGTTGCTCTCAGCATTCAGTTCGCGCCAGAGCACATCTTTCAGTTCTTCAAGGCCAAAGCCTGTCACAGCGGAGATAAACACCACGGGCAAATCCTCAGGCAGGGTGTCCTTGAGCATTTCTATGAGTTCATCGTCGAGCAGGTCACACTTCGTCACAGCGAGTACACGGTGCTTGTCGAGCATTTCAGGATTAAACTGTTTCAACTCATTCAACAGTATCTCATATTCCCGTTTGATGTCATCTGTATCACCTGGCACCATGAAGAGCAACAGCGAGTTGCGCTCGATATGGCGCAAGAAACGCAAGCCTAGTCCCCTACCCTCACTCGCTCCCTCAATAATGCCAGGTATATCAGCCATCACAAACGACTTATTGTCGCGATAGCCTACAATACCCAATGAAGGTTCCATCGTGGTAAAAGGATAGTTGGCAATTTTCGGACGAGCATTCGAAAGGGCTGACACCAATGTCGATTTCCCTGCATTGGGGAATCCCACAAGTCCCACATCCGCGAGAAGTTTCAATTCGAGAATGACAGTCATTTCCTGCATGGGTTCTCCGGGCTGTGCATAGCGAGGTGCTTGGTTCGTCGCTGAACGGAACTGGAAATTACCCAATCCGCCTCGTCCTCCTTTCAACAAGAGCACCTCCTGTCCGTCATAAGTAACGTCACAAACGTACTTACCCGTCTCAGCATTATATACCACCGTCCCACAGGGCACATCGATATACACATCCTTGCCATCAGTACCATGACACTTGTCCTTGCCACCGTTGCCACCATGTTCTGCAAAGATATGTCGCTCGTATTTCAGGTGCAGCAACGTCCAGTAGTTGTGGTTACCACGCAGATACACGCTGCCACCCTTGCCACCATCACCACCATCGGGCCCGCCATTGGGGTTGTATTTCACGTGCTTCAGGTGCATGGAGCCTTTACCGCCCTTGCCAGAGCGGCATAAGATCTTCACATAATCGACGAAATTACTCTCCATATTTCTATGATGGCCTAGGATTACCTAGGACTGCCTAGGATTTCTAGATGTTATCGATGACCTCGCAAATATCTGCGAAGATGCGATCCAGTTCGCCTAAGCCATTGATATGATAGTGGATGCCTTCCTGCTTATACCATTCGATAAGCGGTTGCGTCTGGTTGTGATACACCACGAGGCGTTTTTTGATGGTCTCCTCGTTGTCATCAGCACGTCCACTCTGTTGTCCGCGCAGGATGAGTCGCTTCATCAGTTCGTCCTCTGGCACATCCAACTCTATCATGGCTGCCACCTTGTCGCCACGCTCTTCCAGCATCTTCTTCAATGCCTCTGCCTGTGGGATGGTACGGGGGAATCCATCGAAGATTACGCCCTTGTGCGCCCGTCCGAAAGAGTCATACACCGAGGCGAGGATGCTCACCATCAAATCGTCAGGAATCAATTGTCCATTGTCGATATACCCCTGTGCCGTCTTACCCAGTTCTGTACCTTTCTTGATCTCTGCACGAAGCACGTCACCAGTAGAGATATGTTCCAGACCATATTTCTCGATGAGTTTGTCGCTCTGGGTGCCCTTGCCTGAGCCTGGAGCACCGAAAATCACTATATTCTTCATATCTTTCTCAATAATATAAATATCTTTCAGTCCACGTCCCGCCTGATCATAGTCTAATCCATAGCCTAAGATAAAATCATCAGGGATGCTAAACGCCACATAATCAATATCAATAGGTTCTTCCAGTTTTGAGGGCTTAACAAACAAGGCACAGATATGCAAAGATTCTGGTCTTCTGGTTCCCAGCGACTCCAGCATCTGTCTCATCGTGCGCCCTGTATCCACAATATCCTCCACAATCACTACCGTACGTCCCGTCAGATCCTCATTCAGTCCGATAACCTCACGAACCTTGCCGGTTGAGGTTGTCCCCTGATAGGAGGCGAGTTTTACAAAGGATATCTCGCACGGAATGGTCATTTCACGCATTAGGTCAGCAGCAAAGATGAAAGAACCATTCAGCACGCCAAGGAACAGCGGGTTCTTTCCTTCCAAGTCCTTGCTCATCTGTCTGGCCATCTCTCTGATGCGACTTTTAATTTCTGCCTCAGGTATGGAAACTCGGAAGCGCTTGCCGTTGATTTTAATACTGCTCATAGCCCAAAATGATAAAATTTTCTGCAAAATTACGAAAAATCTGCAAAACTCTGCAATTCATTAGCATATTTTTCGTATTTTTGCACCTATGAAAATATTCACGAGCGCTCAGATACATGAGTTGGACAAATACACTATTGACCACGAGCCCATCAAATCTATTGATCTGATGGAGCGCGCAGCCAAGGCCATTACCAGGGCTATCACTGCAGAATGGAACATCAACACCCCCGTTGTTGTCTTTGCAGGACCTGGCAACAATGGTGGAGATGCACTGGCAGTAGCAAGGATGCTCATTGAACAGGGATACACTGTCCAAGCCTTCCTCTTCAATATCTCCGGACATATATCCGAAGACTGTGCCATTAACAAGGCACGCCTCAGTGAGAAGAAGGCGAAATCATTTGTGGAGGTGACGCAGGAGTTTGATCCACCACAACTGGAAGAAAAGATGCTCGTCATCGATGGACTTTTCGGTTCGGGTCTCAACAAGCCCTTGGCTGGTGGTTTTGCCTCGCTTGTAAAATATATTAATGCCTCGCCTTCTACAGTGGTCAGCATCGATGTTCCGTCTGGACTAATGACAGAGGACAATTCCTACAACATACGAGCCAACATCATCCGTGCCGACATGACACTGACCCTCGGACAGAAGAAACTTTCATTCCTCTTCCCTGAGAACCAGCAACTCATTGGACGCCTGAAGGTGCTTGATATCAGGCTTAGTACTGAGGGTATCGAGAGAATCGACACCGATTTCAGCATCGCTGAGGAGAACGACATCCGTCCCTTGTTGCTTAAGCGCAATCCATACGCCCATAAGGGCAATATGGGCAATGCCCTCATCATTGCTGGCAGTTATGGTATGGCAGGCGCCTCCGTGCTAGCCACGAAAGCCTGTCTGCGTTCTGGAGCCGGTAAGGTCTTCACACACACACCTAAACAGAACAGTGTGATCCTGCAAATCAGCATCCCAGAAGCCATCATCCAGTTTGACCGTGACGAGACCGTCTTTTCCGAAGCAGTCGATACCGAAGATTTTGATTCCATGGGTATTGGTCCTGGTCTCGGTACTAGCGAACAAACGGCAATTGCTCTTATCACCCAACTGCGACGCACCCAATGCCCTGTGGTGGTCGATGCCGATGCCATCAATATTCTCGCCAATCACCGTGCGTGGGTACAACAGTTGCCTAAGGGCATCATCTTCACCCCTCACCCCAAGGAACTGGAACGGCTGGAGGGTCCTAGCAGCGATAGTTTTGAACAACTCACGAAAGCGCGTAAACTGGCGGAACGTGTACAGGGCTACGTCATCCTAAAGGGTCACCATTCCGCCCTCTGCCTCCCCAACGGACACGTCATCTTCAACTCCACTGGCAATGCAGGCATGGCCACAGCCGGTAGTGGTGACGTGCTCACAGGCATCATAACAGGATTACTGGCCCGAGGCTACAAGCAGGAGGACGCCTGTCTCATCGGAATGTTCATTCACGGACTGTCAGGTGACATCGCTGCCCGCGAACTCGGTCAGGAGAGTGTCATCGCCAGCGACATCATCCACTATCTCCCACAAGCATTCAGAAAAATAAAAGATTAGCCCCACATGAAGCGTATTCTGTTTATACTCATTTTTATTCATTTATCGCTTGCCTCCTGTTTTTCACAGACTGTGACAAACATTTATCAGCCAGGCGTGACCACCGAAGGGGCTATCTATTATCTTCCTAGGACAGCCATCCGTATCACCGTACAGATAGAGAAGACCACCTACACCCCTGGAGATTTCTGCAAATATGCCGACCGCTATTTGCGTTTGAAGGACGTGCCCTCTGAGCCTTCCGTCAGTTACCGCATCACAGGTATTTACCAGGAGGCCATCTCAAAGGCAGACACCAGCAAACGTTATGCTATAAAATTTGATCCAAAAACGGTTGCGCCCAATATTGCTCTCTCTGATGACGGTGTACTGCTGGCTATCAATGCCGAGCCCAAACCCGTTCTTCTGCAGAAGCCATTCAAACCTGCACCGCGTCCTGAACCCATAAATCCCCGCCAATATATGAGCGAAGAGATCCTGGCAGCAGGCAGCACTGCTAAGATGGCAGAACTCACTGCAAAGGAAATTTACGAAATTCGCGAGAGTCGTAACCTGCTTGTTCGTGGACAGGCTGATTTCATGCCAAAAGACGGCGCACAATTGAAACTGATGCTTAACCAACTTGATATGCAGGACCATAGTCTCTCAAGCCTCTTCGCTGGTACGACGCAGAAAGACACGCTTGAGAAGACCATGACGATTGTTCCCAACAAGGAGAGTAAACAGTCTCTGCTTTTCCGTTTCTCCCAAAAACTAGGTCTAGTGGATGACGATGACCTCGCGGGCGAACCTTATTATATTATGATAGAGAATCTCCACGCCGTTCCGATGCCCGACCCCGATGTCAAGAAGAAAAAACAGAAGCAAGATCAGGGTGTCTATGTCAACGTGCCTGGCAAGATGAAGGCATCCATCTACAACACTGATGGTGTCATCGTCACTAATGAATTCCCCGCTGCCCAGTTCGGGAATGTCGAACTCCTCAGCGGTGCTCTCTTCAACAAGCGCTACACCACCCATCTTTGGCTCAATCTCATCTCTGGAGCCGTCGATCGTCTGGAAGCCGAACAACCGAAATAAAATGAACCAAAATAATACATTATGAACAAAAAGGTTTTTATCCTATTAATTTGTCTGCTCTTCTGTGGTAACTTCGTCAGTGCACAGGAGAAAAGTGATTTGCAAAAGCGTGCTGAGGCCATTGACCCAGACAAGAGCATCGCCTCTGCCCGTTCGATGTATATCCATGCCTTCAACGACTATGCCAACAAAGGGCAGGTCAAGCAGGGTGTAGAGTGTGCCACGAAAGCCACGGCCATGTATTACAAGGAGAACTTTTACAAGGAGGCCTTCGACTTACTGCGCAACGCCGACCAATTGATCATCTCGAGCAAACTACCAGCCAACGAGAAAGCCGCTGCCCACTATCTGGTCACTAAGGAGCGCGTACAGATGTATATCAAACTGCGCAAGAGCGAAAGCGCCAAGGAACAACTCAACACGCTGGAGAACCATGCCAACCAGTCAAACGACGAAGGTACTAAAAATGACCTGCTCTACACCAAAGCCATCTATTATTACACCTTTGGTATGAATGCCCAAGGTAATGCCGTCTTCAAGGAGATGGCCGATAAACTGACCGCCCAGAAGGAGTACGACAAGGTGGATGAGGTATTTCAAACGCTGATTGCCAATGGTCGTAAAAGCAACAACGCCAATCTGGTGGCACAGTCATACAGCAACTACATCGCTTGGAAAGACTCTGCAGACGCTATGAAGCATGCTGACGAGATTGGTGCTTTGAAGAAGCAGATTGCTGACAACGAGTCTGTCATCTCCGAAAAAGACAGTTCGCTAACCACCCGTCAGGTAATCATCATCGGACTCTGCATCCTGGCTGCTGCACTGGCTGCCGCATTAGTTGTTGGTGGTATTGTACTGTTGCGCTTCATCCTCCAGAACCGAAGGCAAAAGAAAATCATCAAACTGGCCAACGAGAGCAATGCCCTGAAAGCCAAATTTATCAGCAACATCTCCGCCCAACTGGAACCAACTCTTCAGAAACTCGACAGTCGTCTGCCAGAGGTGAAGGCCCTGCAGGACTTCTCCAGCCATATCCAAACCTTGTCGGATCTGGAGAACTCCGACGAGGCTATTGAACTGGAAGAGACCAGTATTCCTCAGTTCTGTGAGGGAATCATGGATCAAATCCGTGACAAGGTTAAGGACGATGTCACTCTGACGGTGAACGCTCAGAAGATGTCAGCGATGATCAACAAGGAATATGTTTCCCACATCCTGCTCCATCTCCTGAACAATGCTGCAGAATACACCCCTGAAGGCGGAACCATCTGTCTGGATTTCAAGAAACGCGGTCCGCACACCCATCAGTTCCATGTGTCAGACACAGGTCCTGGCATACCCGAAGAGAAACGTGAGGATGTGTTTAAACCCTTCCTCGAGGTCAGAGACCTCACCACTGGCGACGGACTGGGCCTGCCTATCTGTAAGCAGATGGCCCTGAAGATGAATGGCGATCTCGACATCGACCCGCAGTTCACTAAGGGAACCCGCTTTATTCTTGACTTACACGTATAAAACAATACAAAAAACAATAATCCCCGAAGCAATGCTCCGGGGATTATCATATCATCTAGGATTCTGAGCGATTAGCACTGAGCGAGTTTTCCGTCTGAACCGAGTACGTTCACAATCTTGTGGATGTACATCTTCTTCATGTTCTCGCGGGCGGGCTTCAGATACTGACGAGGATCGAAGTCTCCAGGATGCTCAGCGAGGTGCTGACGGATAGCAGCAGTCATGGCCAGACGAGAGTCAGAGTCGATGTTGATCTTGCAGACAGCGCTCTTCGAAGCCTCAAGCAAATGCTCCTCGGGGATACCGATAGCGGCCTCGAGATGACCACCTAACTTGTTGATCGTCTCAACCTCTTCCATAGGAACTGAAGAAGAACCGTGAAGCACGATGGGGAATCCGGGGAGTTTCTTCTCAATCTCGTGAAGGATGTCGAATGCCAATGGTGGTGGAACGAGTACGCCATTCACGAGAGTGCACTGCTCAGGAGTGAACTTGTGAGCACCATGAGAAGTACCGATAGAGATAGCCAGAGAGTCGCAGCCTGTACGTGTAGAGAAGTCGATAACCTCCTCGGGCTTGGTGTAGTGAGACTCAGCAGCGCTAACCTCATCCTCAACACCAGCGAGTACGCCGAGCTCAGCCTCAACGGTTACGTCGAACTGATGAGCATAGTCAACCACCTTCTTAGCCAGAGCAACGTTCTCCTCGTAGGGGAGGTGAGAACCGTCGATCATCACAGAAGAGAAGCCCATATCGATGCAATCCTTACAGAGCTCGAAGGTGTCACC
>JAGCPK010000102.1 GCA_017965725.1 Prevotella sp. | reverse complement strand
GAATAGAAAAAGAGGTCGTGAAGACCTCTTTTTCGTGATCCGTTTGGGGCTCGAACCCAAGACCCCAACATTAAAAGTGTTGTGCTCTACCGACTGAGCTAACGGATCGACCTTTATTGTGCAATCTTTCGAAAGCGGCTGCAAAGGTACGACTTTTTCCCGAAACCACCAAATTTATTCCGAGGATTTTTCGTTTTCGAGCGCTTTTTGGTAGCAATATCGGCATAAGGGCTCGTATTCCTGAGTCTCTCCGAGCAAGACAAGTTTGTCGTTCTGCACGGTGCGATGGCTGACGTAGGCCAGGTTACCACATTTCACACAGATGGCATGCACCTTCGTCACATCGTCGGCAATGGCACAGAGGGCAGGCATGGGGCCGAAGGGGATGCCCTTGAAGTCCATGTCGAGACCTGCGATGATGACACGGACACCACGGTTGGCCAGTTCGTTACAGACCTCTACCAGTCCCATGTCGAAGAACTGTGCCTCGTCAATGCCTACGACGTCGATGTCCGATGACAGCAGTAGAATACTTGCCGAGGAGTCGATGGGGGTTGACTGGATATGCTTCTGGTCATGACTCACGACATCTTCTTCCGAATAGCGTACGTCGATGGCGGGCTTGAAGATCTCCACTTTCTGCTTGGCGAACTGAGCCCTTCGAAGTCTTCTGATGAGTTCCTCCGTCTTGCCCGAGAACATCGAGCCGCACACCACTTCTATTCTTCCGGGATGGTGCGCCTCTCCCGCAATATTGCTTGTCATTTGCGTTATATTTTCTGCAAAATTACAAATACGTTTTAAAAATTGCAAAGTTTTTAGTGTTTTTTTTGTCTGTTATAATTATTTAGACTAATTTTGTCGCTTGTTATGGGCATATTGTATATTGTACCGACTCCCGTCGGAAACATGGAAGATATGACATACCGTGCCGTCCGCATACTGAAAGAGGTGGACTTGGTGCTGGCAGAAGATACCCGGACATCGGGCATTCTATTGAAACACTATGAGATCAAGAACTCACTGATGTCGCACCATAAGTTCAATGAGCACGGCACGTCGGCAGCCATCGTCAACCGTCTGCTGGCAGGTGAGAATGTCGCCCTGATAAGTGATGCAGGCACACCAGGCATCAGCGATCCGGGGTTCTTTCTTGTCCGAGAGGCTGTCAGGGCAGGGGTGGAGGTGCAGTGCCTCCCGGGGGCCACGGCTTTCGTGCCAGCCTTGGTATCGAGTGGCTTGCCGTGTGACCGTTTTGCCTTCGAGGGATTCCTGCCTCAGAAGAAGGGTCGTCAGACGAAGTTGCTCTCGCTGAAAGACGAGGAACGCACAATGATCTTTTACGAGTCGCCCTTTCGTCTGGTGAAGACATTGGAACAGTTTGCTGAGATATATGGTGCTGACCGTCAGGTGAGTGTCTGCCGTGAGATATCCAAAGTACATGAGGAGAGTGTGCGAGGTACATTGCAAGAGGTGATAGCCCATTTCAAGGAACATACGCCCAAGGGCGAGATTGTCATAGTCCTTGCCGGATGTGATTAATAGATAATAGTTGAATAATTAACATATAAAATTATGAAGAAACTAACATTTTTTGCTTTGTGTGCTCTGGCTGTAGCCAGTTGTACCAACGGGTCGAAACAAGCCCAACTTGCTGCTGAGATGCAGCGTGACTCTCTGAATCAGATTATTGCCCAGAAGGAGAATGAGATTACTGACATGATGACCACCTTGAGTGACATCGAAGAGGGTTTCCGTGAGATTACCGAGGCGCAGAGCCGTGTGACACTTGCCAAGCAGGGTGAGGGAACCAACAGTGCGCAACGTATCCGCGAGAACATGCAGTTCATCCAATCGACGATGAAGCAGAATCAGGAACTCATCAATAAACTGAAGCAGCAGGTACGCGAGGGAAGTGTCAAGAGCGACCAGTTGAAGAAGATTGTTGAGAATCTGACTCAGCAGATGGAGGAAAAGGATCGTCAGATCCAGGAACTTCGTGAAGAACTCGACAGGAAGGACATTCACATTGCAGAACTTGATGAGCAGGTAGCCGACCTGACGACAAATGTGAGCAACCTGACTGAGGAGACTCAACAGAAGTCAGAGACCATCAGCCAGCAGGACAAGCAGTTGAATACCGCCTGGTTTGTCTTTGGCACCAAGAAAGAACTGAAGGAGCATAATGTGCTGACAGACGGTGGTTTCCTGAAGAAGAACAAGACCCTGGCTGGCGATTTTGACAAGGATTATTTCACTAAGATTGATATTCGCGTCGATAAGGAGATTAAACTCTACAGCAAGTCTGCCAAGATCTTAACGAACCATCCGAAGAGTGCCTACACCCTGCAGCCTGATGCCAACAAGCAGTACGTGCTTCGCATCACCGATCCGCAAATGTTCTGGTCAACTAGTAAGTATCTTGTAATACAGGTGAACTAAAATGAGAAAGGTTATTTTTTCTTTCATACTGCTACTCATGGCGATAGCCGTGCAGGCGCAGCGTACGCAGTGCATTCACCGCGTTATTCCCTATCCGGAGAAAGCACAAAGCCAAGTTCGTGCAGCCAGACGTGCCCATGTTGGTAACAAGAATAACTACGAGGGCTCGAAGCGTGGCCTGATTATCCTGATGGAGTTCCAGGACACGAAGTTCGTGAACAAGGACAAGCGCGGCAAGGATATCGATGTGCATGAATTCTGGAATAACATCGCCAACAAGGAGGGACTTAAGACAGTGAATGGTATCATCGTCAACGGTAGTATCCGCGACTATTTCGTTAGTCAGAGTTATGGTAAGTTCGCCATCGACTTCGATGTGTGTGGTCCTTATACCGCTAAGAATAAGTATGCCTACTATGGGCGTAACAAGGATTGGGGCAGTACGACGTTTGACCAAGCTCCTTTCGAACTGATCATTGAGGCCGTGAATGCTGCCAATGGCGAGGTGAACTATAAAGATTACGACTGGGACGATGACGGTGAAGTGGATCAGGTCTATGTGCTCTATGCCGGTCATGGTGAGGCCAGTTATGATGATCCGGAAACTATCTGGCCTCATGAGTCAGAACTTGAAGGTTGGACAGGTGAAAAGACAATCTTGCAGGGTTTGGCGATCAATACCTATGCCTGTGGTAATGAGATTGACAATGCCGACAGGACCATGGGTATCGGTACCATCTGTCATGAGTTCAGCCACTGCCTCGGTCTGCCTGATGTCTATGATGCTGCCACGGGCGAATCGGTCGTGGGCTATTATGATATTATGGATGCCGGCAACTATAACGGTGAGAGTTGGTATCCTGCCGGCTATTCGGCTTTTGAGCGCTATTTCTGCGGTTGGATAGAGCCGAAGCCCGTCAACGGTCTTAACGAGGTGGGGGAGATGGAGCCCATCACTTCTTCTCCAGATGCTTATATCATCCGTCCGTTCGAAGGTTCTACCAATTATTGGATGATTGAGAAGCGCCAGAAAGCATCGTGGGATAAGTTCCTCCCCTGTTTCACAAATAATACGACGGGTGAGGCCATCACGGAAAAGCAGTTATGCTGGTATATCGACTACGATCAGGCGAAGTGGGAAATAGATCGTCCGAACGAGGATCGTGATCATCTGGGCATCTCTATCGTAGATCCTGAGCAGGTGCCTTCTGCTATCATGGCTTTGGAGAAGACGTCCAATCACCCTGTAGCCTGGTACGACCTGCAGGGACACAGATTACAGGGAGCACCCACTCAGCGTGGCACCTATATCGTTCGCTATGACGACGGCACCACAAAGAAGTGCATACAATAAGAAAATGATATATCATACACACAAAAATCCCCTGCCATAACGCGGCAGGGGATTTTCATTTCATATCCTTACTATAAGTGATTAGTCGTTCTCTGCAAGACCAGAGTAGCGCACGCCACTTACCTTGTAGTTTGCATAGCCATATTTTGCGGGATATGCATCATCGCTGAATGATACATAGAACTCGATGTAGTCGGCTGGAGAACCGTTGTTCTGTTTGCCACCGTTCTTCACGATCTTACCCTTTGTGATGGTCACATTGATGTCTTCATAACCATCCACCAGATTATTGTTCTCTGTGGTGTTGGTAGCAAAAGTCATGTTGACGGGGTCAACAGTCACTTTTACACGGTAGCCCCAGAAGTTCTGCAGGTCATCGACAATCATCTCTGTAGCCTTGTTGGCAGCCGTATTGGAAGTCACCATCAGTATACGGCCCAGGCCGAAGAGATCCTCGAATCCCTCAACCACATTACCATTCTCATCAGCAGCATCAACAGTCACATACCACTGTCCGGCAGTTTCCACAGTAGCGGTATTGCCTACCTCCTCCTTCTCACAGGAAGTTGTGAGGGTCATAGTCAGCAGCAAAGCTGCAAAATATAATACTTTTTTCATAATCTAATTACTCTTTTACCCAAGTTTCATAGAAATGCATAGTGCCAACGTAGGTGGCATCAATAGTGAACACACCGTCTTCGTAGGTACCTGTCAGATCGTCAAGGCTGTCGCCCCATCCAGGAACGATACTGTCAACCAGTCCGACTGTTCCGTCTTCTGCCAGAGAGATGTAACCAAACGCTGCATAGTTGCTACCATAGCCAGCACGCTGTGCATACCAACCACCGAAGAGGTCGTCAACGGTCAGTGTACCGTCGCCGTTGTCGATAATCAGGATCTCGAAGGCGCTATTATAGGCCACATCGTTACCATTGTATGAACGGTAACTGTCAGGCTGTGTCAGATAGAAGCCTTCAATCTCGCTGTTCGGATCGAGCACCACCACCGTACGTGAAGCACTAGCATCAAATCCGTCATCATTCTTCTTGGTTGTGTAAGTCAACTTATAGATACCACTTGTGTTAATATCTACATTACCGGAGATTGTCACCTCAGAGGTCACATCTTGTCCGTTCATGGTAGAAACATAACCAGGGTCAACATACGGAGTACCCTTATCCCAAACGAGGTAGGTATCACCCTCCAACTCAATTGTGGGATAGTAGGTGAAGCGGCTCTTTCCCTCCGTATCCTTGTCACCGCAACTGGTCACCAACAGGGCAACCACTGCGAAAAGCATTGTATATAAAATATTCTTTTTCATATTTGTCTCTTCATTTAAATGATTTGGAAACCTTGCTTAGTTCGCCCAGAACACAGGTTTGGTGTAATCTGCATTCGTGAACTTAGGCGCATTCGCATTGCTGGCGGTAGAAGATGAAGGATACGGATAGCGCTCCAACAACTTGTTGTCACCAATGTTACCATCCACCTGAATCGGCGTATAGAGAGTGCCCGGTTGGTAGAGTTCAGGCTTGTACGACTCATCAGTCTGAAGGTTGTACATATCGCTGCCCTTTACAGTACCGAAGGCAGGATAGCGCAGACGGCGCAGTTCACAGTACGACTCAAAGTCGTTGGTGCCTGTGAGGGCGATCCACTTAGCGATACCGATGCTCTTCTTGTAGTTGTCCTTGTCGTAGGGGAAGAATGCGACATTCTCTGCAGCACCAGCGACACCAGCGGTAGCAAATGAAGCGGCGATAGCGTCAGCATAGTGGGCAGCAGCCTGGTCGTGGTTGCCCTGACGAGCATAGTACTCAGCGATGAAGAACTCAATCTCAGACTTTGTGATCAGATATACTGGCATGTCGTAACTGGCTACAGGACGACACCAGTATGTTGACTTGTAAGAGTCAGAGGTAGAGAAGTTCGTACCAGAGATACTACCTGTGTAGTTTCCTGAACCATTGGGCTCGAAGAAGGTAGCCAGACGGGGATCCTCATAAATGACGGCGCCCTCAGCATCCTTCTGCAGCATCGTACCAATGATAGCCACATTGGCCACCACGTTGATCTGTGTAGAACCGAACTTTGTAGAGAACTCCTCAGAGAAGTAGGGGTTCATCTGTCCGCTTTCATCGCTCCAGCAGTTAGCGAAAGCCACGTCGGCAGCAGGCAGGTTGCCCTCATTGATGATGGCACCAATCTGACTGTCCACACTGGCCACACCACTTTCACGGCTATAGATCTTCAGTTTCACGGCATTGGCGAACTGGATCCAAGCAGCAGCGCGCTGGCCGGGGAACAGGAAGTTCGTAGCCACCACATCCGTAGCCGAAGCCTTGGCAAGAGCCTCGTCGAGTTCAGCGATCAGGGCTGCATAGATGGCAGAACCCTCGTCATACTTTGGAGAAGGAATGCTCACGTCGAAAGCCTCTGTGAAGGGAACCTCACCGTAGCAGTCAACCAGAGCCTGGAATCCGAAGGCGCGCAGAGATGTAGCAGCGAGGTAAGTACCCCACTCCTCTTTCTCCTTGGCGAGTGTGCGGATGGTCTGCAGGTTCTTCAGTGCACCGCGCATCATCTGCGAATAGGCGGTAGAAGAACGGGTGGCCGACATGGTGAACTGGCTGTAATCTACATAGTTGCTCGTACCGAAGGCTTGAGCGAAGTGCTGGGTGTAGTACCCGGCAGGGATACGCATCAGGTTGCCATAAGTAGCAGCGAGGTTCATCTCGGCAGCAGGCATCATGATGCTGGGTGTCATGTTACTCTCAGCAGGAGAGTTGGGGTCCTGGTTGATATCCATGTAACTGTCGCACGAAGCGGCACCCAGGCCCAGGACAATTGCTGATATAATTGCTAATTTCTTCATAATGTACTGTCCTCCTTAATTAGAATTTGAGACCTACGTTGAAACCGAAGGTACGGCAGGCGGGGTTCACATAGAGTTCACCGAACATACCAGTCAGGTCGCTACCCACGGTGCTTCCCTCAGGATCGATGTACTTGTTGTCCTTAGCCGTCCAGGTAAATACGTTGTTGCAGAACAGCGACACTGTAATGTCACTCAGATAGAGTTTGCTGACAATCGACTTCGGCAGTTGGTAAGCCAGCGTGATGTTACGCAGTTTCACGTAACTACGATCCAGCAGGTAGAATTCGCCACCCTCGCCGGCACCGAAGTTGTTGAAATAGTTCTGGTAACTCTGGTTGTTCAGGTAGATGGGCTGTGTGTTCTCCACATAGCCGCCATTGCCGTCTGAAACCACAGAGTTGGGGATAATGAACGGACGACGGTCGTTGTAGAGTGTAACCTCAGCATTACCCACGAACTGTGTGAGGTTCTTTGTACGTGAGAACATATAGCCACCCTTACGGATATCGAGAGCACCGCTCAGGGTAAAGCCTTTGTAAGAGAACGATGTGGTGACACCACCCGTCCAGTCGGCGTTTACGTTCTTGCCAGTGTCTTCCACCGAAGCGGTGAGCAGAGGCTGACCGTTAGCATCGACGATCATCTTGCCGTCAGCAGTATATTGTGGCAAATAGGTGTAGAACTCACCCATGGGCTTGCCCTGCTCAGCGTACATATAGACAGCGTCGTTACCAGCCGAGAAGTTGTAGATGTTAACCTTACCACCCTCAAGGCTTTCAGGCAGCGATACAACCTCGTTGTTGTTCTTGGCAAAGTTGAAACCGAGATCCCAACGGAAGTCGCGAGTGCGTACCGGTGTCAGGTTGACGAGCAACTCAATACCCTTGTTGCGCACCTTACCGAAGTTGGTCACCATGGTGGTGTAACCGGTAGCGGGGTCAACGGGCAGCGAGAAGATCTGGTCGTTGGTGGTACGGTTGTAGTATGCGAAGTCGATGTTGATGCGGTTCTCAAAGAATGAGAGGTTGGCACCGATCTCAAACTCAGTGGTCATCTCGGGCTTCAGTGTGTTACTACCGATGCTGGTGGTAGCCTGGAAGGCATTGATACCGTTCATCGGGAACGAAGCCACGTCAGTGCCGTAATATGCACGGGCGGTACCCTGTGTGAAGCGCGGGAGAATCTGGTATGGAGAAGCGTCGTTACCGGTCTTACCGTAAGCCAGACGCAGTTTACCGAAATTCAGGATCTTGTTCTCAGGGATGAGTTTTGTGAAGATCCAACTCAGGGTAGCACCGGGATAGAAGTAGTGGTTCTTCTCAAGAGGCAGTGTGGATGACCAGTCGTTACGGGCTGTGAAGCCGAGGTAGATCATGTCGTCCCAACCGAGGGTGACATCACCGAAGAGGCCTACGAGGCGGCGCTTTGACTGACTCTCGTTCAGAGTAGTCTTCGTGGCACCGTTGGTCAGGTCCCAGTAACCCGACTCGAAGGTCAGGTCGTCAGTCTGTCCCTGCATCCAGGTCTGATAGCGCTCGTTCATGTTCACACCGACGTTCACATTCACGTCGAGTTTGCCGTCCAGATACTTGTCAGCGAAACTGGCCAGGAAGTCGTGGTTCAACTCGTACTTACGCAGATACTGAGTATAAACATAACCAGCCTGGTTCATGTTAGAGGGAGCGTAGCCATAGTCCTCGTTGATAAGAGCATCGTCGAGGTCGATCTTCGGCTCAGCCACCTTGTAGTCATAGTCGGTATAGTCGAAACCGAAACGATAGGTCAGTGTCAACTGCTTGATGGGCTTGATGTCAGCCTGAATCTTACCGAAGAACTGCTTGGTATCGTTGTGGTCGTAGTTGTTGGCGATTGACCAGTAGGGGTTGGTGATACCATAAGGTGTGAACCAAGCCTCTGGTGTGTTGAAAGGAGAACTGAGGTCCTTGCGGTCAACGAGGCTGATGTCACGTGCGAACTCCAGCACACCGTCGATCATGGAAGCACCCTGGAACGAACCCACGGTGTTGCTCTCAGCCTTAGCGAAGTTGACGCTTGAAGAAACCTTCAACCACTCTGTCGGCTCATAACTGCCGCGATAGGCGATTGTATTACGCTTGTAAGTATCGTTGTCCATGGGGATGATACCATTGTCGTAGTTGTAAGAGTAACTCAAGAAGTAAGTCATCTTGTTGTCGTTACTGATACCATTCAGTGATACGCTGTGAGCAGTGCTGACACCCGTGTCAAAGAAGTCCTTGATATTGTTCTCCAGAGCGCTGTACTCGTGGATCAACTGCTGGTGGTTCCAGATGGGACCATATACCTGCATAGAGCCGTCCATCTCAGGACCCCACGAACCGTTCTCGATGAAGGTCTGTGTACCGTTCCAACCCTGACCGAACTTGTTCTGGTTCTTCGGCAGTACGCTGACGTTACGCCACTGTACGCTACCGTCGTAGGAAATCTGGAAGTTACGCTCACCCTCTTTCTTACCACTCTTGGTGGTGATCACGATCACACCGTTAGCGGCGCGGCTACCATAGATGGCAGTAGCGGCAGCACCCTTCAGCACGGTCATGTTCTCAATGTCGTTCGGGTTGATGCTTGACAGACCACCCATGGCACGTGTGTGACCCATGGCCTGTCGTGTGGTCTCCTGAAGGGGTACACCATCCACCACGTACAGGGGCTGGTTGTTACCGTTGATAGAACTGATACCACGGATAATCACGCTGCTGGCAGAACCCGGGTCGCCTGATGTGGAGTTGATCTGCAGACCAGCCACCTTACCGGCCAGGGCTCCAGTCACATCCGTCAGTTTACCTGCTGTCAGTTCATCGTCATCGAGCGTCTGGGCTGAATAACCCAGTGTCTTCTGCTGACGTGAGATACCCATAGCGGTCACCACCACCTCGTCGAGTGCTGTGGCGTCGCTCTTCAAGAATACACGCATGCCGTTCTTAGCCGTTACCGTCTTCGACTCATAGCCGAGATAAGAAACCGTAAGCTGGTTCTTACCCTCAGGCAGAGTCAGCGAGAAGCGACCATTAACGTCAGTCAACATACCGGTGCTGGTACCCTCCACTTTGACGGCGGCGCCGATGATCGGCTGTCCGTCTTCCTGTGAGAGCACTGTACCCGACACTTTTGTCTGTGCCAGCGCACTTCCTGCGAAGAGGAAGAGGCTGATCATAAACATCGTTAGTCTTTTTTTCATAAATCTCTCTCGTTTTTTGTTAATTATTAAATGTATATATAGTTATAAATATATGTTCGCGTACATATATAATATATTGTAGCACTAATATGGGTCAGAGATGGTACTCTGAACCCATTTTTTGTTATTTTCAGTTTGCAAAAATAGTGCATATGTTTCTAAAAAACGAATAATTTTATAAAAAAGTCACATTTCACTATTAATTTTTAACATTTCAACCATTGTAGTTGATGTTAATCAATCAGATTTGCTTTATCGTTTCTGCTGAAAGAATTCCTGCATCAACTGACGGCATTCGGCTTCAAGGATGCCGCCAGTAATCGTTGCCTTGGGATGCAGGGCGTGGGGCGCATACTCGTGGAAGCCCCGTTTCTCGTCGAGGGTGCCATAGACGATGCGGGGGATCTGTGCCCAACCGATGGCACCGGCACACATCACACAGGGTTCGACAGTGACGTAGAGCGTGCAGTCGGTCAGGTACTTGCCGCCCAGAAGGTTGGCAGCAGAGGTGATGGCCTGCATCTCGGCATGAGCAGTCACGTCGCAGAGCGTCTCCGTGAGGTTGTGGGCGCGGGCAATGATACGATCCTTGCACACCACTACCGCCCCGATGGGAATCTCTCCTTCCTTATACGCCAGCCTCGCTTCATCGAGGGCACGCTGCATATAGAATTCGTCTTTTTTTTGTTGTTCTTCTGCATTCATGTTGCAAAGTTACAATTTTTTTTGTAACTTTGCAACCGTGGATTGGAAAATTATTCATATCGATGAGATGGACTCCACCAATCGCTGGCTGAAGGAAAACGGTAAAGAAGGGATGGTGGTAGTAGCGGCGTACCAGACGGCAGGGAAGGGCTGCGGCTCGAATTCGTGGGAGAGTGAACGGGGCAAGAACCTGACGTTTTCGATGCTTATTCACCCCGAGGGGATTCCGGCGAACGAGCAATTCAGGATTACGGAGATGACCTCGGTGGCGCTTTGTGAGACGCTGGGGCACTATATAAATAATAAGGTGGAGATCAAGTGGCCTAACGACATCTATGTGGGCGACAGGAAGATTTGCGGGATGCTGATAGAGAACCGCTTGCAGGGCAGTACCATCAAGGATAGTATCATCGGTATCGGACTGAACGTGAACCAGACAGAGTTTAGGAGTGATGCCCCTAATCCTGTGTCGATCAGACAATTGACTGGACAGGAAAATGACCTTGAGACATTGCTACATCAATTCCTTGTTGCCTTCGAGCGCGTGGCTGTCTGCAAGACCATTAACAGAGATTACAGGGCGCGGCTCTATCGGAAAGGCGTATCTGCGCTCTACGAGGATCAGACAGGCCGTTTCGAGGCGACGCTTACGGATGTCAGAAGCGACGGAAGACTGGTTTTGCAGGATGAGACAGGTTGGCAGCGTACTTACGCCTTTAAGGAAGTACAGTTCATTATATAATTGCAAATCATAAAATTGAGATATAAATTGTAAATAGTAAATTGTCAAATTGTAAATGAGCATGAGATTTAAGAGAATTCTATTGAAGTTATCGGGCGAGAGCCTGATGGGAAAGCAAGGTCACGGTATTGACCCAGAGCGTCTGGGCGACTATGCCCGTCAGATTAAGGAAGTCAGTGAGATGGGTGTGCAAATTGGCATCGTCATCGGTGGTGGTAACATATTCCGAGGACTGAGTGGAGCCCAGAAGGGTTTCGACCGTGTGAAAGGCGACCAGATGGGCATGTGTGCCACCGTCATTAACTCTCTGGCGCTGAGCAGTGCCTTGGATGCAGAAGGCGTGAAGAACAAGGTGTTGACAGCCATCCGTATGGAGCCTATCGGTGAGTTCTATAGCAAATGGAAGGCTATCGAGGCGATGGAGGCCGGTTATGTGTGCATCTTCTCTGCCGGCACGGGTCAGCCTTACTTTACGACGGATACGGGCAGTAGTCTGCGTGGTGTGGAGATAGAGGCCGACGTAATGCTGAAGGGTACCCGTGTGGATGGTGTTTACACCGCTGATCCCGAGAAGGATCCCACAGCCACGAAGTTTGAGGATATCTCCTATCAGGAGGTGCTGGCACGTGGCCTTAAGGTGATGGACCTTTCGGCTGTCTGTATGTGTCAGGACAATAATCTGCCCATCTATGTCTTTAACATGGATGTCGTAGGAAACTTAAAGAAAGTGATGGAGGGCGAGCAGATTGGTACGCTCGTGCATCCTTAGACCTCTTTAACCTCTTCGAACTCGACGTACTCACCGTCGTTATGATCGAAGATCTTTTTCTTCTCTTCGGTCTCACGGTCGTCGATAATCGTTACACCACTATCCGTTGTCGTCCGGCGGGTAGTGGTTTGCTTTTCTGCCTGCGAAGTCTGCGACTGTTGCTTCTTGCTGCCACTGCTCTTGAAATAGTCCTTGCCAAAGGGGTTCTTCTCGCGCTGTTCTTTCTGGTAACGGATGTAATCCTGACGACTCATCTTCCTACCGCTCGTTTTGTAGAATTGTTCCTGGGCATCACGGAGATTCCTCACACCTTTATACATGAGATAGATAACCACCGCAGCGATAACGGCTAATAAAAGCAGGATAAAGATAATGATACTTACAAGTCCTTTCAGCATAATATGATAGATTGTTTTTAGTTCCTTTTGTTGGTGGCTACAGACAAGATGATGTACCATGCAATGATGGCTGCCAAGCCACTCACTCCTAACAGGAGCAGCAGGGGAATGCAGGAGAGGATAAAGATGTATTTGATCTCATTGCCCTTCCAACCCCATGTCTTAAATTTCAGGGCAAACATCGGAATCTCTGCAATGAGCAGATAGCAACTGATGAATGTGCCGATGAGAACGCACCATTCCAAACCCTCGAAGGAGATGTTATATTCCTGCAGACCTACGATGAGCGCTCCCCAGAACAGGGCGTTGGCAGGCGTGGGCAGTCCGATGAATCCCAGTGCCTGACGTTCGTCGAGATTAAACTTTGCCAGTCGCAGGGCTGAGAAAGCCGCCATGATAAAAGCGAGGAACGGGATGATGGGTATGTGGATGTGGAAGGTGCAAAGATAACTGAACACGATGGCAGAAGGTGCAAAACCGAAAGTGATGTCGTCGGCCAGAGAGTCGAGTTCCTTACCGATAGGGGAGGAGACGTGCAACAGTCGTGCCACCATGCCGTCGAAGAAGTCGAAGACCGCCCCAATCACGATGAACAGCAGCGCCATGTAGGTAATGCCCATGAAAGCCCAGTAAGTAGCCACGCAGCCTGAAATGAGGTTGCAGCAGGTAATGGTGTTAGGGATATGCTTCTTGATATTCATTTATGCCAGTTTTGCAATGACGGTCTGGTCGCCGGTGGTGGGCTGACCAATGGTGACGCAGGCTTTGGCTGTCAGTGGCAGGAAGACATCCACGCGGGACCCTAGTTTGATGAAGCCTAGGTGTTCATCGATATAGCAGTCCTCGTTCTCCTTGGCGTACGTGACGATACGACGGGCCAAGGCACCGGCTATCTGCCGCACCAGAATATCCTCACCTTCGGGTGTGGTGATCATAATGTCTGAATGCTCATTCTCCTCGCTGGCCTTGGGGAGCCACGCCTTGTGGTAGTTGCCGTTCTGATGATGGACGAACTTTACCTTGCCATCAACAGGGAACCAGTTGGCATGAACATTCAATGGACTCATGAAGATGGAGATCATCAGTCGCTTGTCATGGAAATACTCGTTCTCTTCAGCCTCTTCCACCACGACGACCTTGCCGTCAGCAGGGGCTACGACGAGTTTCTCCGTGTCACCATTGAAATAGCGGATGGGGCAACGGTAGAAATTAAGTACCATCAACCAGACGGCTCCAAATATGATGATGAAAATCCAAAAAGGAATCTGTGAGTCAAAGATTCTCAGGAGTAATACGCCGATGGCCAGTATCAGTCCGGCACTGAGTGTCAGTTCATTGGTTCCCTCGCGATGAATCCTTATCTTTTTGAGTTTTTTGATTCTTTCTCCCATTAGTTATATTTCGATTGTCTTCTTTCTGGGTGCAAAGGTACATCTTTTTTACGTAAGTTACAAATATTTCACGTTTTTCTTTTGGTATTCTCAGGTTTTAGCAGTAACTTTGACCCACATTTTCAGAAAAAACAAGCATTTCGATGGAAGATTTCATACATCTGCACGTACATACCTACTATTCCATACTCGATGGACAGTCGAGTATCAAACGACTCGTCAACAAGGCGATAGATGACGGCATGAAAGGCATGGCCATCACGGATCATGGTGACATGTTCGGCATCAAAGAATTTCACGACATCTGTAATGATGTGAACAAGAAACGGAAGAAAGATAAACTGGAACCGTTCAAACCCATCTTCGGTTGTGAGATGTATGTGGCCCGTCGGGGTGACAAAAACCTGAAGGAACATAAAGAAGACCTGGGCGGTTATCACCTGATTGTACTCGCCAAGAACTATAACGGCTATAAGAACCTTATCAAACTTGTCAGCAACTCGTGGGTGGAAGGTTTTTATAACCGTCCACGAACCGACCGTCAGGATCTGGAGAAATATCATGAAGACCTGATTGTCTGTTCTGCTTGTATCGCCGGTGAGGTGCCAGCCAAGATACTGAAGGGAGATATAGCTGGAGCACGTGAGGCCATCGAATGGCACCAGCGGCTCTGGGGCGACGACTACTATCTGGAGTTGCAGCGCCATGAGGTGACAGACCCAACCATCCGCGCCAACCGGGAGACATTCCCCATGCAGCAGCAGGCCAACAAGGTACTGATAGAACTGGCTAAGGAGTATGGTATCAAACTGATCTGTACCAACGATGCCCATTTTGTAGATAGGGAAAATGCTGAGGCGCACGATCATCTGCTCTGTCTCTCAACAGGCAAGGATCTCGATGATCCGACGCGTATGCTCTACTCCAAGCAGGAGTGGTTTAAGACGCGTCAGGAGATGAACGACATCTTCAGCGATGTGCCAGAGGCGCTGGCTAACACGTTGGAGATATTAGATAAGGTGGAGGTGTATAGCCTTGACAACGACCCCATCATGCCTTTCTTCCCTATTCCTAAGGATTTCGGTACGGAAGAAGAGTGGCGGCAGAAATTTACAGAGCAACAACTCTACGATGAATTCACATCCGATGAGAACGGCGAGAATCAACTCTCCCCGGAAGAGGGCCAAAAGAAGATCAAGAAGTTGGGTGGCTACGATAAACTCTATCGCATCAAATTCGAGGCCGACTATCTGGCGGAACTCGCCTATAAAGGCGCACATAGAATCTATGGCGATCCTCTTTCCAAAGAGGTTGACGAGCGTATCCGCTTTGAACTCCACATTATGAAGACGATGGGTTTTCCAGGTTACTTCCTCATCGTGCAGGATTTCATTAACTCAGCCCGCGACGAACTGGGTGTGATGGTAGGTCCTGGTCGTGGCTCTGCTGCCGGTAGTGTCGTGGCCTACTGCTTGGGTATCACGAAGATAGACCCTTTGAAATACGATCTGCTGTTTGAGCGTTTCCTCAATCCTGACCGTATCTCACTCCCTGATATCGACACAGACTTCGACGACGATGGACGTGGACGTGTGCTGAAATGGGTGGAAGACAAGTATGGTCATGAGAACTGTGCCCATATTATCACTTACGCTACGATGGCTACGAAAAACTCCATCAAGGATGTGGCCCGTGTGGAGAAGGTGCCCATCCCAGTATCGAATGCCTTGTGTAAGGCCATCCCTGACCGTCTGCCTGACGGCATGAAGATGAACCTGCCCAATGCCATCAAGTATGTGCAGGAGTTGCGCGATGCGGAGGCGTCCAACGATAAGGCTTTGGCTAATACCATCAAATATGCGAAAATGCTGGAGGGTACGGTGCGTGGTACGGGTATCCATGCCTGTGGCTTTATCATCTGTCGCGACCCTATCAGTGACCATGTGCCTGTATCAACTGCTGATGACCCTGATTTCAAGGGTGTCAAGACAAACTGTACACAATACGACGGACACGTGATTGAATCGACAGGACTCATCAAGATGGACTTCCTGGGACTGAAGACGCTCTCTGAGTTGAAGGAGGCATGTCAGAACATCAAACGTACCCGTGGCATTGACGTTGATCTTGACCATATCCCCATTGACGACCCGAAAACTTACGAACTCTACCAGCAGGGACGTACCGTGGGCACTTTCCAGTTTGAGTCGGACGGTATGCGCAAATATCTTCGCGAACTCAAGCCCACGGTCTTCGAGGATCTCATCGCCATGAATGCCCTCTATCGTCCGGGACCAATGGGATATATCCCCCAGTTTATCCGACGAAAGCACGGTGACGAAGCAATCACCTATGATATCCCCATCATGGAGAAATATCTGAAGGACACCTATGGCATTACCGTCTATCAGGAACAGGTGATGTTGCTGTCCCGACTCTTGGCCGACTTCACCCGAGGTGAGAGTGACGCCCTGCGAAAGGCGATGGGTAAGAAGAAAAAGGATATCGTTGATGCCATGAAGCCTAAGTTTATCGAGGGAGGACAGAAGAACGGTCATGACCCCAAGGTGCTCGAAAAGATATGGGCCGACTGGGAGGCATTTGCTTCTTACGCCTTCAACAAGTCGCATGCGGCCTGCTATTCATGGGTAGCCTATCAGACCGCCTATCTGAAAGCCAACTATCCCGCTGAGTTCATGGCTGCCATCATGAGTCGCCGTCGTGACCAGATCACGGAGATCACGAAACTGATGGACGAGTGCAAGCAGATGGGTATCGCCACACTGGGGCCAGACGTCAACGAGTCGTATGAGAAGTTCGGTGTGAACCAGCACGGGGAGATCCGTTTCGGTCTTGGAGCCATCAAGGGTATGGGTGACTCGGCGGCGCTGGCGATTATCGAAGAACGTGAGAAGAATGGTCCATTCAAGGATATCTATGACTTTGCTGAGCGTGTCAACTTCGCCTCTGTCAACCGTAAGGGCTTTGAGAGTCTGGCATTGAGTGGAGGCTTCGACAGTTTTGGCATTCGTCGTGAGGACTATTTCGCTACAAATACCAAAGGAGAGATGTTCTTGGATACACTGGTGCGCTACGGTCAAACCTATCAGCAGGAGAAGGCAGAGATGCAGAACTCTCTCTTCGGGGCTTTCGGTGACGGCGTGGAGATTGCCCATCCGCCAGTGCCGAAGAACGATGTGCGCTGGAGTGATATAGAACGCCTGAACAAGGAGCGCGACCTGGTGGGTATCTATCTCTCCGCACATCCGCTCGACGAGTATAAGATTGTGCTTGACAACCTGTGCAATACGAAATGTGCCGAATTGGCAGACATCCAGAATCTGAAAGGTCGTTCTGATGTGGTGATAGGAGGCATCGTGACAGCCATCCGCACCCGTTTCGACAAAAATGGTAATCCCTGTGGCTTTGTTACCCTGGAGGACTTTGAAGGCTCTGGTGAATTGGCTTTGTTTGGCGAGGACTGGAGTCACTACAGTAGTCGTTTTACCGAGGGGGCTGCCGTCTATATCGTGGCGAAACTGCAACCTCGCTTCCAGCGTAGCAACCTCTTGGGACTGATGATTCAGGACGTACAACTGCTCCAAGCCGTCAAAGAGAAATCGATTGACAGAATCACCATCTCGTTGGTCTCTGATTTGCTCGACGATCAAGTCGTGGCCGAACTCAGTGAGATTATCAGCGAGAATCCTGGCAAGACCAAACTCTTCTTCCTGCTCCGCGATTCTCAGGGCAAGAAACATGTGCTGTTGCAGGCGCAGAATGGGGGAGTGGATATACGTCATTCGCTGATTGATTATATCGAGAGTCATGAGATGATGGACTATAAGATTAATTAATGGCATACTATTTGCTGTGAGAACAATAGACAATAATATGTATAACTTTTAAAAAAGAAACAGTATGGAAGTAACAATCACAAGCGAGAATTTTGAGAGCCTGAAGAATGGCGCGCAGCCATTGGTAGTGGATTTCTGGGCAACATGGTGCGGCCCCTGCCGTATGATTGCTCCTATCATTGCTAAACTGGCAGAAAAATACGACGGCAAGATCACCGTAGGTAAGTGCGATGTAGAGGAGAATGATGACCTCGCTGCAGAGTATGGTATCCGTAACATCCCGACCATCCTGTTCTTCAAGAACGGTGAGGTGGTTGATAAGATCGTGGGTGCCCAGACCGAAGCTAAGTTGGAAGAGAAGTTTCAGACACTGCTCTAATAATGGCAAGCATTGAAGAAGAACTCCGCCTCGATGAGGAGGAAAACAGAAAGGAACTCGCTTTTATCCGCGAGCGGATTCCGTTTGATGCCAAGAAGCATTACAGCGACCAGACCATCCTGTATATGATGGACTTGATAGTAGATTATTACTATACGAGTGGCATCTTAGAGAGTACTGAGGAGGAGATTGACATCGACATGGAGGAAGTGGCCGACTATGTCTGCCGCAAGGCTAAGGAGGATGGTGTCAACAACCTCGAACCGGAGTATATGCTCTTCGTCGTACAGGCTGACCTGGACTTTCAGGAACAGAACCTTTGAACTTTTAGAAGAGGATGGCGCGGGTGCCATCCTCTTCTTCTTTTATCTGCACCTTGACGGCATCTTCTGGCAATACTTCCTCTATCAGTTCCGGCCACTCGACAAAACAGCGTGAGCCGGAATAGAAATAATCCTCAAATCCCATGTCATAGACTTCTTCCAGTTTCTTGATACGATAGAAGTCGAAGTGATAGACTGGTCCGTCGGAGGCTGTATATTCGTTGACAATGGCAAAGGTGGGGGAGGTGATGACGTCACAGACACCCAGTTCCTCGCAGATGGCCTTGATAAAGGTGGTCTTGCCTGCTCCCATCTTTCCGTAGAAGGCAAACACCGTATGCTCACCCATTGCGTCGATAAACAGCCTTGCCGCCTCACGGATATCTTCAATATGCTGAATACTGATTTCCATATTATCTATTTGTTTTTACCTTTTCTTCCCCGTCAGGGTAATCAGTGGTATAATCATTTCTTCCATCGAGATACCGCCGTGCTGGAAGGTGTCACGATAGTATGACACGTAATAGTTGTAGTTGTTGGGATAGGCGAAGAAGGAGTCACCTGTGGCAAACACATAACTCGTCGAGAGGTTGGGTGCCGGTAACAGTGCCTTACGTGGTTCCTTGATGGTGAAGAGGTTCTTGTCGTCGTAACTCAGGTTCTTGCCCAGTTTGTAACGCAGGTTGGTGTTGGTATTCCTGTCGCCAACAATTTTCACAGGTTGTGTGCAACGGATACTGCCGTGGTCGGTGGTGACGATGACCTTATAGTCTGTCTGCGCCATCAGTCTGAAGAAGTCGGCAATGACAGAATGGCGGAACCATGAGAGGGTAATACTGCGGTAGGCACTCTCGTTATTAGCCAGTTCACGCACCATTTTTGACTCTGTCCTAGCATGACTCAGCATGTCGATGAAGTTGAACACCACCACGTTCAGGTCGTTCTTCTCCATATTCTTTATCTGTTGCATCAACTTGTCGGCATCTGTGGAGTTGTTCACCTTATGATAAGAGAAGGTGTTCTTCCGACGGTAACGGTCCAATTGTGTCTGTATGAGTGGTCCTTCGTTCAGATTCTTGCCTTCCTCTTCATCCTCATCCACCCAGAGGTCGGGAAACATATCTGCAATCTTGTCGGGCATCAGCCCTGAGAAGATGGCATTGCGGGCGTATTGCGTGGCCGTCGGCAGAATACTGCAATAGAGTTGCTCGTCAATCTCAAACTGGTCACTGAGTTCGCGTGAGAGGATGCGCCACTGGTCATAGCGGAAGTTGTCGAGCACGACGAGCATGACCTTCCTGCCTTCATTCAACAGGGGGAAGACCTTGGTCTTGAAGAGTTCGGGCGATATGATGGGTCTGGTTTCCTTGGGATCCCGAGGGTTTCCCAGATCAGCAATCCACTCCAGATAGTTCTTTTTGATGAATTTGGCGAAGCCGAGGTTGGCCTCTTCTTTCTGCATCTGCAGCATATCCGTCATATTACTCTCCGTACTGCTCAGCTCCAGTTCCCAGTGAACGAGCCTTTTATACACCTCCACCCAGTCCGGCCACGTCTTACAGTCCATGATCTGCATGGCTATCTGTTGGAAGTTCTGTTGATATTGGCTCTGTGTCACCTCTGTCTCAATCTCCTTACGGTGGATGTTCTTCTTCAGTGTCAACAACACCTGGTTGGGATTGACGGGTTTGATCAGGTAGTCGGCAATCTTCTGTCCGATGGCCTGTTCCATGATGTTTTCCTCTTCACTCTTGGTGACCATCACCACAGGCACGGTAGGGTGAATCTCCTTGATGCGTTGCAGGGTCTCCAGTCCGCTGATGCCTGGCATCTGCTCGTCGAGCAGCACCAGGTCGAAGTTCCGTTCCTGACAGAGGTCGATGGCATCAGTACCGTTTGAGACGGTAACCACCTCATACCCTTTCTTCTCAAGGAACATGATGTGTGCCTTGAGTTGTTCTATCTCGTCATCTACCCACAATAATACACCGTTCGTCATCACTTTTCACTTATCATTTATCACTTCTTTTACCAGAAGTCATCTCCGAAGTCATCATCATTGAATCCTCCGTCATCCTCCGTCTCTTCTTCCGTTGTTTCCTCAGGTTCACTGCCCTGATCTTCAGGATCGATGAACTCCACACCCTCAGGCTGTATCAGCAACTTCTCCTCGCTGACCTTCATAGGCAGGAAAGTCTCTTCATAGAAGCGTTCATACTCTTCGTAGGTGAACCGACTGCCCAGCAGGGCAAGGTTCTGGGTACTGATGATGAGGCTCAGACAGGGTCGTAGCCGTTCTGCCATCGCCTTGTCGGCATAGAGTTGTCGGGCATATTGCAGGGCTTCGTCGTAACTGAGGAATCCGCTGATGGTCATCCTGTGGTACTGGCCAGTCTCCCAGTATTCCTCGTCATAGGGCGAGGGGGCTGCCTCTATCTGAATCTCGAAGTTACGCACCAGGAAATTGCTGAAGTTGTAACGGGCCATCTCGTAGAGCAACTGGTTCTCACTGATAGAGTCCTGATGATAGGTCAGGATGAAGAGGAAGTCTTGGTCACGTTCAGCACTCAGCGTGTCTGTCACGGTGGAATCTTCTGTCAGTGTGACATCTCTTCGTGACCATACGTCGCCAATATCGAACTTTCCGCCGTGCAACCGTCTACCGTCCTGTACGCCCTTGATGATCATACCAGCCATCTCACTCACCTCACTCTGCGGATATTTCTCCACGACCACCTTCAGCTGTTCGATACAACCGTCGCCATCACCGTCGTTCAACCTGCTCAGACCGTCGATGAAGATAAACTTCGCACGATTCTCGCCTAGCGGGAATCGCTCCTCAGATATCTTGGCATTGCTGCGTATCATCTCATGATTATCATCTTTGAAGGCCTGGTAGGTGGCGGCATAGAGCGAGTCTTCGATATGTTCGCCAAAACGGGCATTCTCAAAGTAGTAGGGGTCGCTCAACAAAATGGTCCATTCACTCTCTGGGTGTTCTGCTTTCAGGTGACTCAGACAAATCTCTGCCATATCCTCCCGTCCTTGTCGTGAATAGAGCAAGAACAGATGGTACCATGCTTCGTCCAGATGCTCGAAGTCGGGATAGTCGTCCGTCAGGCGCACCAGTTGTTTCTCACCGAGGCGCAGGTTATCGAGCTTATCCTTGAAGATAATGCCAGAGTGCAGCAGTCCGTCTTTGATGATATCGTGACAGGCTGCCTTCATCTCGTCGGTGGTCGGTATCTGTGCGAGATAGTACTCACGATTGTGCGGGTCGTTGGCGAGGGTGTCAACGGGGATACTGTCGGGCTGGGCTGTCGATAGCGAGTCTGTGAGTGCAGTATCCAAGGAGTCCAATGGCGCTTCCTGATCCTCTTCCATTGGTGAGAGGTTCACCACGGTCTTGTTGGTGCGCCGCCAGTCGTCGGTATTCTCACGCTTACCCCACTGTCGCTGGAAGGCGTTTTTACCCTGGCTCACACTCATGGGGTTATAGAAGTACCATTGTCCGCCGCCTGGCTGTGGTACGGTGGGAGTGGCAGGCGTGTTGGCGCGCTGCGTGTTATTATTGTTACCTTTGGCGGCATTCTGCTGCTCTATCCGTTCGGCTTCGAGTTCCTGTTGCCTGCGCAGCTCCTCCTTCTCTTTCTTCTTCAGGTCGCTGATGATACGGTCTATCACCTTCAATTGTTCTGCTTCTGGCAGTGTGGAGAGTTCCAGCAGGGAATCCTGCAGGTGGATGGCGTCTGTATAGGGCACCAGTTCGTCGAGCACCTTGGAGCGCATAGACAGTTCCTCGTAATCGTCACGTTCCTTGTCCAACAGTCCGATGGCCTCACCATAACAGCGTTGTGCGTCGTTGTATCTCTCCAGTTGCCAGTAGAGGTTGCCAAGCGTTAGCAACAGCACGCCTTTCTCAATACCACTACGGGTGGCCTTCTCGTTGCCTTTCTCATAGGCGGCAATGGCTTGGGCGGTGTCCTGCTGAGCCAGGTAGATATTGCCCATCGCATAATACACCTGGTCGAGATAGTCTTTGTTGTTGTCGTTAACCGCCATACGCTTCAGACGACTGATCATCCCTTTGGCGTTGCCAGCGGCGATGACCTCTGTCTGGGCGATACGGGCATTGAACTCCAGTTCGTAGGGTGGGTGACAGCCTACCACTTTTCTGAAGGCCCGCTCTGCTTCGGCTCGGTTGCCCAGTTGACGTTGTATCTGTCCCAGCAGGAACCACTCACGGGCCTTCTGTCTGCTGCGCTTCTCGTGTTTGATCACCTTTTCCAGGTAGGGTACAGCCTTCTCAAACTCTCCTGTGCGCAGATAGTAGTCGGCATAGGTGTAGTCCCAGTCTTTCACCGTGCGGAAATCCACCGAGTCACGGTTCATGTTGCGAATCACGTCCTCAGCATCGTAGAGCCAGTCGAGTTCCGTATAGCATTTGGCGAGCCAGGCACGGGCCAGTCCGTTCTGCATGGGCTGTGTCTGGTAGAGTCGGCTCATATAGGTGAAGGTGGCGGCAGCCTCGTCGAAGGCGCCTTTCTGGAACTGGGCCTTGCCGAGCAGCATCCACGCCTTCCAGATAAACGGGTTATATTCCTTGCGACTCAGCCACTCACGGTCTTTGGCGGTCTTTGTCTTGCCGCTCTTCCAGTCAGGCTTGGCCTTGATGCTGTGCATCTTAATGGCTTTCTCCGCCTTCTCAATGGCACGGTCATACTGCCCTTTGCCTATCTCGCGACTGTTCTTATTGCCTACGGGATAGAGGGGAAGTATCTCGGTATAATTGTCCTGATTGCCTTTCTCCTTTTCCAGGTTACCGTCGGTAAAGGCCAACTGTCCGTTGTAGTAGGTGTTGTATTTGGCATTGAAGGAGTGCCACCAGCGCGACTTCGCCGTGTTGTTCTTAGTCGAACAACCTACAAGTATGATGATAGAGGTGAGAGGTAAGAGGTAAGAGATAAGAGAATACCGAAGAGCCTTCAAAAGTCCCTTCAATTCTCTCTTTGCTATATTTCTGCCTTTAAACATTTCTCTCACCTCTTACTTCTCACCTCTTACCTCTTGCTTTTTTTCCATCAGACAGTGCAGTTTACATGTTTCGTCGTGGGCTGCGGTACAGGTGGAGCAGTCGTGCCCCTGTTCGATAGTGTCATTGCCCTTATCGAACCTGTTGGCTACTGCGGCGATAATGCCCAGCACCACGATCATCCCTATGCACACCCACACGAATCCCATCACTTGTCACTTATTACCTCTGTTTGGAATCCCGCTTCCTCAAGGGCTTTCCAGTAATTCGGATAGGATTTCGTCACCACCTGCGGGTTGTTGATGATGATGCTGCCGCTCTTCAGTGCATACGGGGCGAAAGCCAGTGCCATACGGTGGTCTTCGTAGGTGTCTATGCCCTGTTCCATGCTGGGCTTGCAGGTCTCACCGTTCCAGATCAGTTCACTGTCGTTGCGACTCTTTATCACGTAGCCCAGTTTCCGCATCTCCTTCTTCAGGGCTTCTATGCGGTCAGTCTCTTTGATCTTCAGTGTCGAGAGGCCCTTGAAGTGGAAGGGCACGCCCTTGGCGGCACAGGCCACGACGAATGTCTGCGCCAGGTCGGGCGAGTTGATGAAGTCGTATTCCAGTTTTGGCAGACAGCGTCCGTTCATCTTGAGTGTCACCGTCTGCGGCTTTGTCGATCTCTTCGACTGGAAGGTGGTCTTCACGCCCAACAGACTGAAGATGTATCTCACCACCGAGTCGCCCTGTTTCGAGCCGTCCTTCAGTCCTGTCAGCCTGAGTTCCGCGTTGTGGTCGTTGCTCAGTGCCATGATCTCATACCAGTAGGACGCCCCGCTCCAGTCGTTCTCGATGAAGTAGTCGTGGTTCTTATAAGGCTGGGGCCTGACGGTGATGGTGTCGTTCGACGTCCACTCGGCATCAGCCCCAAACTCTCCCATCATCCAAAGCGTCAAGTCGATGTAGGGGCGCGAGATGACATCACCTGTCAGTCGCAGTTCCAGTCCTTTCTCCAGCATCGGCCCAATCATCAGCAGGGCAGAGATATACTGTGAACTCACGTTGCCTGCTATCTCCAGTGTGCCGCCTTCAAGTTTCTTTCCTGTGATGCGGAGTGGGGGAAAGCCCTCTTCGCCTGCATAGGTGATCTCCGCCCCCAGCATACGCAGGGCGTCAACCAATAGGGCAATAGGACGGTGCTTCATCCGTTCTGTTCCTGTGAGGGTGTGCGTACCTCTCATCACGGCGAGGAAGGCCGTCATGAAGCGCATGGCCGTTCCTGCCGCCTTGATGTTGATCTCGTCAGGCATATAGCGCAATGCGTTGATGATGACCTCCGTATCGTCGCAGTCGCTCAGGTTCTGTGGCAGTGTCTTGCCTCCGCTCAGCGCGTAGATGATGAGGGCACGGTTAGAGATGCTCTTTGAGGCTGGCAGTGCCACTGTGGCGTCCAGCGTCTTCGGAGCCGTGATTCTATATTGTATCATAAATAGTATCTTTCTATTTTAATAACGTGCAAAATTACACATTATTATTTATACGCGCAATAACATCTGTAAAAAAACGTCGTTTTGCGAAAAAAGTTCTCGGAAAATTTGCATAATCCGAAAAAACTATGTACTTTTGCAGTCGATTTTGAAAAATCGACCGTCCACATTCGACAAAGTCAAGGGTCGGTGCAAGTTGCAAAAATGTTCGGGGCTTAGCGCAGTTGGTAGCGCACACGTCTGGGGGGCGCGAGGTCGCTGGTTCGAGTCCAGTAGCCCCGACAAAAGAAAAGGACTGGCAGTATTCGTTTGATACTGTCAGTCCTTTCGTTTAGAGTGTGAGTTCAGAATATCACTGGCCCGTGGCCCATGCAACTGGTGGTTGTGATGGCCGTCAGGAAGGCTGTGAGTGCGGCTACTGCGACCTTCACCGCTATCTCAATAAAACGATTACTCTTCATACGTTATTCTATTAAGATGAACATTAGATGCTGAGGGCCGACATCAGACATCAGCCCTCAGCCCTCGACTACATGCCTCCCTCTTCACCGTTATCGTCGGTTCCACCGCCGTGGGCATTGCCGCCGCCAGTGTTCTCACCGCCGTTGGTGCCGCCACCATTCTCAGTGCCACCGTTACCGCCAGTGTTCTCACCGCCGTTGGTGCTGCCACCGTTCTCGTTCTCGGGGTCTTCCACCTCGCCTGAGGTCGAGGTCACGCGCTTCACCTCGTCGCCGTTGCGGTCGTAGCAGGTGATCTGGATGGCGGTATTAGCCAACTCGTCCTTCAGGTCAACGGAGGGGGTGAAGATGATGCGACGGCTGGTAATCAGACTCGTCTTCACGTCGTTCACATTCTCTACAGCCTTCGAACGCAGTCCAAAACGCATCGAACCCAGTCCAGGCAGTGCCACCGAGTGTCCTTCCGTAGCCCATGCCTTGATTACCTCTCCGGCAGCATCCCAGCAAGCCTTCATCACGCCCTGGCTTACGCCGCTACGCAGGGCTGCCTCGCGGATCACTTTTGCCTGAGACAGACTGGTGTACAGATCGGCCTTCATCACATAGCGGTACTTGCCCGCCGATTCCTTGTCAAACTTCAGCAGTCTCTCTACTGCTTTTACCTTAAGTGCCATAAATTTTAAATTTTAAGGGTGTAAAAATTTATCCTCTTCCTTAAAACCTATTCCTTTGTCCTTGTTTTTGCGCTTAGGCCATGAAAAACTATCTCGTGCACTAAGAAAAATTTTTTCTTTGGCTATGCCGCAAATTTCGTTGCCTGATGTCATTTTTGCAACTTTGTTGCAAAGGTACGAATTTTTCCTGATACATCCAAATATTTAGCAAGAAAAAAATAGTTAAAAATTATTTATAACTGGTCGCAGGTTTCCCGCTTTCCCGCTTTCCCACTTCCGACATCTGCATTTTCAGATTTCTCGAAGCAGAAAGTTTTTATATTCTATATATTATAATATATATAATATAAATAGTAT
>JAGCPK010000101.1 GCA_017965725.1 Prevotella sp. | reverse complement strand
TATTTGCAACGTGAGAAGATTGTTCACTTTACTATTTCTGGCATTCTACATCACCCTGATGACAGCAGCTCAGAATGCCTTCCAGACATTGGGCATCAACGACGGCCTGCGCAGCAATTCGATAACGAGTCTGCTGTCAGACAGTCGTGGCTATTTGTGGATAGGTACCTATCAGGGACTTAACCGCTACGATGGGCATCAGGTGAAGACCAGATTCCCTGAGAGCAGCGATCCGCAATTCTTTGACGGGCGAAGCGGCAGAGCCGAACGGCACGAGGTGTTTGCCGAAACCACCACCGCGCTGGAAGAGGATGCTGAGGGGCAGATATGGATAGAGAGCGAAAGCGGAGCATACTGCATATACGACACGCGAACGGCACGATTCCAAGCCTCGCCCAAAACATACTTGCGTACACTGGGCATGCACTTTAAAGGGAAATATAAAGTTAAGGTTGGACAGAAAGGGGCGCTATGGGTGCTTACTGAGGAAGGAATATTCCATTACGACTATCACACCAAAGAACTGAAGACATGGGAAAAGCGATTGCAATTACCTGGCAAGACGGCAGGCGTTGTGGCCGAGATGTCGGATGGTCTGTACTTCAGTGCCGGCCATGCCGTGTGGCATTTTCTTACCAACACAGGCGATCTGAAGCGCGAGACGCTACCCCAGTTGATGCAGAAATCTACAGGCGAAACCAGTCTGCTGGCCGATGCCGATGGTACGCTATGGATTTATAGTACACGCGAGGAACATATCTGCAGATATATCGTGGGTGGCCGGCGTGTGAGCGAAATGGTAAGTCTGCCACACACATCGGGCGCTTCGCAAAACAATGCTATCCGCGACATGATGGACGACCAGCGGGGCAACATCTGGATAGCGACCGATCACAAAGGTCTGTTTGTCTACAATAAAAATACCGGCGCCATCACATCGCTGCGCCATCAGCGCGAGCGACAGTTATCGCTGTCATCGGATAACGTGACCTGTATGACCATCGATCGCGAGGGCACTATCTGGGTGGGACACATGAAGACGGGGCTCTCATATACCAGCGACGTCAATAACATCATGCAGCCCCACGCACAGAGCGCTGGCGACATACTGGCGATGGCATACGACACGAAAGGCAACCTGTGGATGGGTACCGACGGCGACGGCGTGTACATAGAGCACACCAACGGTAGCATACTGAAGACGGCACTGCCGAATATCACAGTGATGAGTCTGATAAGCGACGGTCAGGGCGGTATGTGGGCTGGTACGTATAATCAGGGATTGTACCATCTGACAGATGCGACACACTGGAAGCGATATGCCGTAGACCAGGGAACATTCCCCACGGAATATGTATGGACTCTGGCTACCGACAATCAGGGGCGCGTATGGTCGTCGTCGCCAATAGGCAAGACGGTAATCTTTAATCCTAAGGATGAAACCACACGTGTGCTAACCACCGAAAGCGGCGAAGACATACGAGCCAGCGCCGTACGCTACGATGGCGAAAGCACCATGCATCTGGGATCGGTTTACGGGCTGTGGAGCTATAACCTGCAAAACGGTACATACAGTGTGGCATTCGGCAACAAGCGCGAGACACAGCAGTGGATGAACCAGATGGTAACCGACGTGAAGGCAGACTGGCAGAAAGGAGTGATGATACTGGTCCACCCCGATGGAATAACGGTGTATGACACGAAACGCGACACACTAAGCTACATAAAGCGTACCAACGATATCATCAAAGGAATGGCGCGTGACAACGACGGCAACTACTGGATTTGTACCAGCAGCGGTACTGTGGTGGGCATACGACCTGAGCGCCACACGGGCGGTCTAGAACTGATACGCCGCAGTTTCCAACCAAATGTGGGTATTCCGCAGTTCTACTTCAACGGTGATGCAATGGTATGCTCTACACAGGGCGAGATACTAATGGGTGGCACTGAGGGATATATGAGCATTAACCCACGCAAGATGATGGCTACCAAGATAGAAGAGTGCAAACTGATAATCAGTGAGATAGCCGTAGGCGATAGTCTACTGAACGAACATACCAGCATAGTAAAACTGAACTACGACGATACATACCTCTCAGTGAAGTTCTTTTCGGGCAGTCTGGAGAATGTACGTAGAATACGATATGCCTACCGACTGGTAGGACAGATGAACGACTGGGTGATGACCGACCATAACTACGTATCGTTCCACGCCCTGCCTCCCGGCGACTACACCCTGCAGTTGTGTGTATGTCGCGAGGACGGAAGCATGAGCCCCCCCTCAGAGCTGCGTATCAGCGTAGCACCACCGTTCTATCGTACCACACTGATGTACATTGTCTATACATTAATAGCCGTTGCATTATTATTCCTGCAATGGCGCAGTATGCGCAAACGCCAACAGGAACGCACCGAGCAGCAGCGTCAGTTGATGGAACGGCAGAAGATGGAGCAGATAACGGAGATGAAGTTGCAGTTTTTCACCAATATCAGTCACGACCTACGCACACCGCTCACACTTATCATATCACCACTGGAACACATTATGAAGAAGTTGGAAGAAGGCAAGACTCCTGAGAACATGATGGCACAGCTGAAGAATGTGTACAAGAACGCACAGTTGCTATTGAAGGAGGTAAGCACGCTGCTCGACTTCCGTCGCCTTGACGCAGGAGGTGAGTCACTGAACCTGCAGCGTGGTGATATCGTGGACCATCTGAACAGCATACTCATTTCTTTCGGTGATTATGCCGAGGAACGGGGCATCCATCTCAGTTTCGACCACAACGTAGACAGCTTCGTAATGAATTACGACCGGGAGAAGATGAACAAGGTGGTGTATAATCTCTTCTCGAACGCTCTGAAGTTCACACCTGCAGGCGGGAGTGTGACACTGTCGTTTAAGCAGGTGCCAGACAACGTGACTATCTCCGTAGCCGACACTGGTAAGGGTATCCCAGACAGCGACAAACCCAACATATTCAAGCGTTTCTATCAGTCTGCCTCTAACGACAGTTCGCAGACAGGAAGTGGCATTGGTCTTCATATTGCCAGTGACTACGTCCAGTTGCATCATGGTACAATCACTGTCAGCGAGAACCAACCTGTGGGTAGCATTTTCACCATCACACTGCCAAACGAGCTCATGGAGTCAGGTCCTGTGAGTCCTTCGCAGGAACTCACGGAACCAGTCCCTGTGAGTCGTCCCCGAACCGACAACGACCACAAGACAATTCTTATCGTCGACGACAACCAGGATATGCTTTCCTTCGTCAGTTCCTGCATGAAGGAGAATTATCAAGTACATACCGCTACTGATGGAGCGACGGCACTCGAAGTTTTACAGCGTGAACAGATTGATCTGATTATCAGCGACGTGATGATGCCAGGCATCGACGGTTTCGAACTCTGCCAAAGAGTGAAGACCGACATCAACCTGTCGCACATCCCTGTCATCCTGCTCACGGCTCGTACCACCGATATCAGCCGCATCGAAGGACTGCAGTTGGGAGCTGATGACTATCTCACCAAGCCATTCAACATTGAAGTGTTGCGCCTCCGTGTCAAAAAATTCATTGAATGGGAGCAGAACAACCACCGCCAGTTCCGGCAGAAGATGAATATCGAACCTAGCGAGATTACCATTACTCCTCTCGATGAGCAGTTTATCAAGAAAGCCATCGACTTGGTCGAGAAGAATATCAGTGATTCTGAATTCTCTGTTGAAACGATGGCAGCCGAAGTGGCCATGTCGCGCTCCACACTCTACAAGAAGCTGATGGCCATCACTGGCCAAGGGCCCGCAGAGTTTATCCGCACTATCCGTATCAAACGCGGAAGGGCACTGCTGGAAACTTCACAAATGCAAATCACAGAAATCGCTTATGCCGTAGGTTTCACCACCGTGAAGAGTTTCACCATGAACTTCAAAGCAGAATACGGCATGACACCAACCGAATTTAGAAATAATCATGAATAGACTGACAACAACCATCTTAGCTATCATTTGCGTGTCGGCATTATCGGCACAAGTCACAAAACAAGAGCCATGTGGTCCTGTACCCAACGAGAACCAGCTGCGCTGGCAGGATATGGAGATGTATGCCTTCATCCATTATTCGCTGAACACGTATACCGATCAGGAGTGGGGTTTCGGCAACGAGGACCTGAAGTTGTTTAATCCCTCGGACCTCGACTGCCGCCAGTGGGCTCGCGTTTGCAAGCAGGCAGGCATGAAGGGCATCATTTTCACAGCCAAACACCATTGCGGTTTCTGTATGTGGCCGAGTGCCTATACGGAATACTCGGTAAAGAATACACCGTGGAAGAACGGCAAGGGTGATGTGGTGCGTGAGCTGGCTGATGCATGTCGTGAAGAGGGATTGAAGTTTGCCGTCTATCTCTCGCCTTGGGATCGTAACCACAAAGACTATGGCCGTCCGGAATACGTCACCTACTTCCGCAACCAACTGCGCGAGCTGCTCACCAATTACGGAGAGATTTTCGAAGTGTGGTTCGATGGGGCTAACGGTGGCGACGGGTGGTATGGCGGTGCGAACGAGACACGCAAGATAGACGGGAAAACCTACTACGGATGGGCTGAAACATTCCGTATGATTCGTGAACTGCAGCCCAAGGCTGTCATCTGGAACGATGGCGGCGACCGCGGTGACCTGCGTTGGGTTGGTACAGAGGCCGGCAATGTGGGTGAGACCAACTGGAGTCTGATGCCTTCGAAGGGCGAAACGCCCTGGCACATGCT
>JAGCPK010000100.1 GCA_017965725.1 Prevotella sp. | reverse complement strand
TCGCCATACACGCTCGATCACCCAGGCCGCTGGCTCTCGCACAAGAGCATCGAGCGACGACGCAGACAAGGTCTCAGCCTCGATACCACCGACCTGCCTGTGAGTACCCGTTACCTCCGTGAGATGGAGAACAAGGCAAGGAGCCTCAACAAGAAGGACTGGAACCTGATAGGCACAAGCCGATGGAACAACACCGTGCTGGTGCGTTCTGCCGACACCACGCTGCTCAGGAGCCTCGCAGAACTGGCGTTCGTCGCCGACGCGAGACAGGTGTGGCAGTCGCCCGACAGCATCGAGCGCGGCACGGTGAAGATCAAGGTCCACGAGCAATGGAACCCCTGGGACAGCATCAAAGGCGAGATCTACGGCAATGGCAAAGAACAGATAGAGATGTTACAAGGTCATCGCCTGCACAGCATCGGCATGAAAGGCAAAGGTATTACCATTGCCGTGCTCGACGGCGGCTTCCAGAACTGCAACGAGATACCTGCCTTCCAACACGCCAACATCGTGGGGGGAAAGGACTTCGTTTGGAGCCACAACGAATCACGGGGATCGGATATTACCGACCACGGCACCAAGGTGCTCTCGACAATGGCGACCAACGAGCCGCAAGTGCTGGTGGGTACTGCCCCAGAAGCCCGCTACTGGCTGCTGCGCTGCGAGGACACTGAGACGGAACAGCCTGTGGAGGAAGACTACTGGGCGATGGCAGCAGAATTCGCCGATTCACTCGGAGCCGACATCATCAGCAGCAGTCTGGGCTACAACGAATATGACAAACATATCGGCGACTACCACCAGCGCGATCTCGACGGGCGCAAGGCACTGATATCACGCACCGCCTCGCTACTCGCCAGGAAGGGTATCATCCTGGTCAACTCTGCCGGCAACTCGGGCATGGGGCCATGGAAGAAGATCACCGTACCCTCCGACGCCGAAGACATACTGACCGTAGGCGCTGTGAACAGAGACAAGAAGAACACACCCTTCAGCGGTGTCGGTCCAACGCAGGACGGACGGGTGAAGCCCGACGTGATGGCACTGGGCAGTCCGGCATGCCTGATATCAGGACGAGGCACCATCATCAGGGACATGGGCACATCGTTTTCTACGCCCATCGTCTGTGGACTCGTGGCGTGTCTGTGGCAAGCCCTGCCTGAGAAGACCGCCCTCGACATCATCAACCTCGTACGCCTGACTGCCAGTCAGCATGAGGAGCCAGACAATATCTACGGCTACGGCATCCCCAACTTCTGGCGGGCATATATGATTGGGAAGGTAGAGAAGTGAATAGCGAACAACATATAACACTGTACGAACTCAATAGCCTCGTCAGCGAGGTCATCGAGTGCGAGATGCCCAATGAGTATTGGGTAGAGGCTGAGTTGTCGGAGTGTCGCGAGAGCCATGGGCATTGTTACATGGAACTCGTGCAGTTCGACGAGAGTCCCGCCAGAGCGTCTGGGGTGTCCTCCCGCGCCGCCACACCCATCGCCCGTGCATCCGCAAAGTGTTGGGCCTCGAAATGGATGCTCGTACGTCCCTATTTCGAGCGCATCACAGGACAGCGGCTCCACGCTGGCATGAAGGTGCTGCTGAAGGTCTATCCGCAATTCCATGTGGCCTATGGTTTCTCATGGATCGTGAGCGACATCGACCCTACCTACACCCTCGGTGATATGGCCCGCAAACGACAGGAGATCATCCGCCAACTGAAGGAGGAGGGCGTGTTCGACTTGCAGAAAGGACTCGAACTACCCCTGTTCTGCCAGCACATCGCGGTGATATCAAGTGAGACGGCAGCAGGCTACGGCGACTTCTGCAATCAACTGGCTGACAACCCCTACGGTTTCCAGTTCCGCACCCAACTCTTCCCCGCTATCATGCAAGGCGAGGGTGTGGAGCAAAGCATCATAGATGCGCTGGAAAGAATCTATGGTTTAGAGTTTGATTGCGTTGTGATAATAAGAGGCGGCGGTGCCACCAGCGACATGTCGGGTTTTGACACGCTGGCACTGGCAGAAAACGTGGCCAACTTCCCCATCCCCATCATCACAGGTATCGGACACGACCGCGACGAGAGCATCCTCGACATGGTGAGTCATACACGTGTGAAGACGCCCACTGCCGCTGCAGCCCTGCTCATTGACCATCTGAAAGCCGTGCTCGACATCCTCAACGAGGCCCAAGACCGCCTCGCCCACTCCGCGCAGCAAAAACTTATCACTTATCACTCATCGCTCATCACACTCTCCGAGGCCCTCCCGCGCCTCTTTTCCATCATTAAGACCAGACATGAGGCCCGTCTCGACACGCTCAATAGCCGACTGGTTGTTGCCATCAGACAGAGTCTCCTCACCCATCAATCAAAGATCAACACTATCGAGGAAAGGATACCAAGTCTTATAGACCGTCGACTGATGACCGAGAAACACCGCCTGCAACTGATCGAGGAAAAGGCCAAGAGCCTTGATCCCGCCCTCTTGCTGAAGCGTGGCTACAGCATCACCATTTTCAAAGGCAAGGCAGTACATGATCCGAAATCTCTGCAACAGGGAGATGAGATAGAAACGCGATTAGAAAAAGGAACCATTAAATCAATAATAAAAAGGTAAAAAAGTAAAAAAGGTAAAAAATATGAGCAAAGAGATCAAATACGAAGAAGCCTTCGCACAACTGCAGGACATTGTGCGTAAGATGGAAAGTGACGAATACAGCATAGACGAAGTCGCTGTGCAGTTACAGACCGCACAGCGACTTATCAAATTCTGCAAGGACAAACTGTCCAAGACAGAAGCGGAAATCCGTCAATTAGAAGTAGAAGCCAACGGAGAGTGACTTGAAGTCAGGTCCCTTGTCTTTCTTAAATACGCTCATCGGCGAATACTTGCAGTAAAAACCAATCTTCCACACATGGATGATGCCCATAACGTCTACCGTAAAGGGGCGTTGGCCGATTTTCCTTGTATTAACATCATAATCATTATCACCAATCTTGTAGGAGTTACCAACGCGACCATAGAAATTCCAGTTCAACTGAGCCCCAAGCGAGACGGCAAAGTTCTTGCTGAAACTGTACTTGGCGAGCAACGGCATGGTGAGTGAAGTGGTATGGATGTCTGAACGTAGATTGTCCATATTTGCATCGGCTGGACCCACACTTACGATATTATCTTTCTTATAGAACATGTGCTTATGGCCATCCAGCGGATATTCGCGCCAGCCGAAGCCCAAACCGGCAGAGAGACACACCTTCGAGTTCTTTGGGCGATAGTCATACTGAATAACTGTCAGGTTGATATCCAATGAGCGCCAGTACGAAAAGTCCACACCGTCAGGAGTGCCAGTGGGGATATTGCCCCCCACATAGAGATGCATCGACAAGCAATCATCATCGTCCTTACCTTTGGCAACCTTAATGCCACCATCATTAATCTCTTCCTCATCACCCACGGCAAGCGTAGCAAAATCAGCATCGCTGAGGGATACACTCTCATTCTTTTCCACGGCATTGGCTGTCAAGCCGACAAATACGAATGCCATCAAAAACAGTTTTTTCATCTTCCCTATTTTATTGTTAAATCTGTGGCAAAGGTACATATTTTCCCATAAACAGAAAAGAAAAAAGCAAGAAAAGTGATTTTTCAATCAAAATTGTTGCTCAAAAGCAATAATTTGATTACTTTTGCAAGCAAATCAGAACAAATAACATCAAATAGTTAGAAAAATGAAGAATTTAGACTGGGGTAGTCTGTCATTCGGCTACATGAAGACCGACTACAACGTACGTTGCTACTATCGCGACGGTAAATGGGGCGAGATCGAGGTCTGCTCCGACGAGTATCTGAACCTGCACATGGCTGCTACCTGCCTGCACTACGGTCAGGAGGCATTCGAGGGTCTGAAAGCCTATCGTTGTCCTGACGGTAAGGTGCGCATTTTCCGTGTCGACGAGAATGCTGCCCGTCTGCAATCGACCTGTCGGGGTATCATGATGCCCGAGGTATCAACCGAACTGTTCACGGAGATGGTGAAGAAGGTGGTTCGTCTGAACCAAGAGTGGATTCCCACCTACGAGAGCGGAGCCACACTCTATATCCGTCCACTGCTCATCGGTACCAGTGCTCAGGTGGGTGTGCATCCCTCAAAGGAGTACTGCTTCCTGATTTTCGTCACCCCCGTAGGCCCGTACTTCAAGGGTGGCTTCGCTGCTAATCCCTACGTGATTATTCGCGACTACGACCGTTCGGCTCCCCTCGGCACTGGTAAGTATAAGGTAGGTGGTAACTACGCAGCCTCTCTCTTCGCCAACAATCTGGCTCACGAGAAAGGCTACGCCTGTGAGTTCTATCTTGACGCCAAGGAGAAGAAATATATGGACGAGTGCGGTGCCGCCAACTTCTTCGGCATCAAGAACAACACCTACGTCACTCCGAAATCAACCTCTATCCTCCCCTCCATCACCAACAAGTCGCTGATGCAGGTGGCTGAGGATTTAGGCATGAAGGTGGAGCGTCGCCCGATTCCTGAAGAGGAACTCGAGACCTTCGAGGAGGCAGGTGCCTGCGGAACAGCCGCTGTCATCTCGCCCATCTCTTATATCGATGACCTCGACACAGGCAAGCGCTATTCCTTCGGTGAGAAGCCGGGCCCGATGTCTAAGAAACTCTTCGACACCCTGCGTGGTATCCAGTATGGCGAGATTGAAGACAAGCACGGTTGGACAACCGTCGTCATAGAGTAAATCATGACGATCTTTAAATGGCACAATAAATTGTAAAACGAAAATTGTCAAATTGTAAATATCATTATGGGTAACAATCAATTTTACAAGAACAAAGCCCTCGCCAGTTTGGAGGGCAATTGGGGAAAAGGCGCTATCACCACGCTTATCTATCTCATTATCACCATGGGTCTTAGCTGGACAATAACCGCCCCCATGGGTAACGATATGGCCATGAGTTACGGTACCTCGGGTATCTGGAATCTCATCTGTATGCCATTAAACTGGGGCTTCTGCGTTTTTTTCCTCCGTCTCATCCGTAAAGATGAACTGAGTTGTTGGAATCTCTTTGATGGTTACAAGGACTTCCTGCGCATCTTCCTGGCACAGTTTCTGGTGACTATCGCTATAGTGATTGGCTTCTGTCTGTTCATCATCCCTGGTATCATCTTGGGTGCAGGCCTGCTCATGACAGACTTCATCCTGAAGGACGATCCTGAGATCAGTGCCCTCGATGCCATCATGAAGAGTTGGAAGATGACCGATGGTCACAAGGCTGAGCTCATCTATCTGTTCCTGAGTTTCCTTGGCTGGATTATCCTGACCATTTTTACCTTCGGTATCGGACTCCTCCTGCTGTACCCCTACATGCAATCCACCCTGGCTCACTTCTACGAGGATCTGAAGGCTGAGAAAGAAAGACAGCCTTTCGTACAAGACAGCATTTAATACATGGGCAAAGGCAAACTGGCGAAGTTCGCCGACATGGAGACCTATGAGAACGTGTTCCAATACCCCTATTCGGTGGTGGAACACGTTCCTTTCGCTATGAAGGGCCATTGGCACGAAGAATATTTCCACAACGGCAACCCCATTGTGCTTGAATTGGGCTGTGGCAAGGGTGAATACACGGTGGAACTCGCCAAACTCTACCCCGACATCAACTTCATCGGGGTGGATATCAAGGGTGCAAGGATGTGGACGGGAGCGACGCAAGCACTCAACGAAAGTCTGAAGAACGTGGCTTTTCTCCGCACTAACATTGAGATCATCGAGCGCTTCTTCGCTGAAGACGAGGTACAGGAGATCTGGCTCACCTTCTCCGACCCCCAGATGAAGAACCCCCGCAAGCGTCTTACCTCGACCTACTTCATGGAACGTTACCGCAAGTTCCTTGTCGATGATGGTATCATCCATCTGAAAACTGATTCCAACTTTCTCTTTACCTATACCACCTATATGGTAGAGAAGAATAGCCTGCCCCTGCTATTTAGAACGGAAGATCTCTATCACCTGGGTAATCCTAATGAAATCCCAAGCAATCTAGACCCCAAAGTGCTCTCAATTCAGACTTACTACGAGTCGATGTGGATTGCCCGAGGACTTAACATCAAGTATATGAAATGGCAACTGCCTCGCGAGGGTGAACTGACAGAGCCCGATATCGAGATTGAACTCGACGACTATCGCTCCTACCACCGTAGCAAGCGCAGCAGTCTCGACAAAGCAAAATAATATGACATTATATCCGAAACTGATCATGGATGCGCTGGCAACGGTGACGTATGCTGGCACGAAGAAGAGTCTCGTAGAGAGCGAGATGGTGGTAGATACGCCTGTCGTTGCCGCTCCCCAAAAAGAGGGAGAACCTTGGCAGGTGAAGGTAGTACTGGAGTTTCCCCGCGACACCGACCCTTTCCTGAAATCCACCGTCAAGGCAGCCGAAGCCGCTATCAAATACCATTGTGGGAAAGACATTGAGGTTGAGATTACTACCGAATTTAAGTCGGCACCCCGTCCTGAGGTCGGTCAGATGCTGCCAGGCGTGAAGAATATCATCGCCGTCAGCAGCGGCAAAGGCGGTGTTGGCAAGAGTACCGTCTCCGCCAATCTCGCCATCGCCCTCGCCCGCTTAGGTTATAAGGTGGGTCTGCTCGACACCGATATCTTCGGTCCCTCCATGCCCAAGATGTTCGATGTCGAGGATGAGCGACCCTACGCCATCCATAAAGACGGGCGCGACCTCATCGTCCCCGTCGAGAGATACGGTGTCAAACTTCTGTCCATCGGTTTCTTCGTCTCCCCCACCACCGCCACCCTCTGGCGCGGCGGCATGGCCACGAGTGCGCTGAAGCAACTCATCGCCGATGCCGACTGGGGCGAACTCGACTATTTCATCCTCGACACACCGCCAGGCACCAGCGACATCCACCTCACACTGCTGCAGACACTCCCCATCACGGGAGCCGTCATCGTCAGCACCCCCCAGCAGGTAGCCCTTGCCGATGCCCGCAAAGGAATCGACATGTACCGCAATGAGAAGGTCAACGTACCCATTCTCGGTCTTATCGAGAATATGGCATGGTTCACCCCAGCCGAACTGCCAGAGAATAAATACTATATCTTTGGAAAAGAGGGTTGCAAGCAACTCGCCCAGGAGATGGATGTGCCCCTGTTGGCACAGATACCCCTTGTGCAGAGCATCTGCGACAACGGAGATGCCGGCACTCCCGCCGCTCTGAGCAGCGACACGGCGACAGGTCTCGCCTTCCTCAATCTTGCCCAGGCTGTCGTCACTGTCGTCAACCGTCGTAATAAGGAACGTCCCGCTACGAAAATCGTCGGAACGAAATAAACAGAAATGAGCCATACAATAAATCCCCGTCGGTTGACGGGGATTTGTTATTTTTGATGATGCTGTTTCAGAGCGAGGCGCACTTCACGTTTCTTGCGTAGATAATCCAGACGCTCGTGGGCGTGGCGCTGGGAGACACGAAGTTGATGGCCATAGACGAGGCAGGCGACACCGAAGTAGGTGGCAGCCTGGATCCACAGGCAGCGCAGTTCGTGCGACACGTCGCCAATAGAGGCGCCCATGCTGTTAAGACGGAGGTAGGCCCTGATGCCGAAGGTGCTGGGGAAGAGCCACGACACACCCTGCAGATAGCCCGGGATGGACGTCTGAGGCCAGGAGACACCTGACAGGAACAGCAGCGGCAAGGAGACAAACACCATCAACAGGATG